>JAEYZV010000452.1 GCA_023427865.1 Acidobacteriota bacterium | reverse complement strand
TGACCTACCTGCCCGAAGACGACGAGGTGAAGGTCGTCACGCAGACGACTGGGGTCGCGCGCGAGACGCCGCAGCGCGTGCTGTCGCGCGAGGACATCCTGCAGATCCAGCAGCTCGTGCGTCACGTCGTCATTGCCGAAGACATCGCCCGCTACGCCGTGCGCCTGTCCGCCGCCACACGTCCCACCGAGCCGGACGTGCCCGACTTCGTCAGGAAGTACGTCAAGTGGGGCGCCGGCCTGCGGGCATCGCAGGCGCTGGTGCTCGGGGCAAAGGCGCGCGCGCTCACGCTCGGACGCGCCTTCGTCACGCCCGACGACATCCGCACGCTCGCGCCGCCGGTGTTCAGGCACCGCGTGCTCATCAACTTCCAGGCGGAATCCGAGGGCCTGACGACCGACGCGATCGTCACACGGCTGCTCGAGCGCGTCGCGCCGCCAACGAGCGGGCTGGCCTGACATGGCCGCCGTCGCGCCTGGGCCGTCCCGGTTCCTGTCGCCGGAGATCGTGGCTGGTCTCGGCACGCTCGAGCTGAAGGCGCGCGCGATCGTCGAAGGGCTGCTGCTCGGCCTGCACCGCAGCCCGTACCGCGGGTCCAGCGTGGAGTTCGCCGAGTACCGGCAGTACATGCCCGGCGACGACCCGGGCACGGTCGACTGGAAGGTCTACGCGCGCAGCGACCGCCACTACGTCAAGAAGTTCGAGCACGACACGAACGTCGAGGTGCAGCTGCTGCTCGATGTCAGCGCCTCGATGGCCTACGGCAGCGGCACGGGCATGACCAAGCTGCACTACGCGCAGTGCCTGACCGCCGCGCTCGCGTACCTGCTCACCGGCCAGCGCGATGCCGTCGCGCTCGGCATCTACGACGACGCGCTGCGGGAGTACGTGCCCGCGGCCGTCAAGGCCGGCCAGTTGACGCGGCTGCTCGTGACGCTCGATCACGTGCAGCCGGGGGCGTTGTCCGACACCGCCACCGCGCTGCGGCAGGTCGCCGACCGGCTGCGGCGCCGCGGCCTGATCGTCGTCTGTTCCGACCTGCTCGACGACCAGCCCCGCGTCGTCGATGGCCTGCGCCTGCTGCGCGCCCGCGGCATGGAGGTGGTGGTCTTCCACGTGCTCGACGAGGCCGAACTGACGTTTCCGTTCGAGCATGCCGGCACGTTCCATGACGTCGAAACAGGTGAGGAAGTGCTCACGCATGGCCCGTCGGCCCGGGAGCCGTACCTCGCGGCGGTCCGCCGCTGGCGCGAGACGTACGTGACCGAGCTCCGCGCCGCCGGCATCGACTACCAGTTGGCGCCGACCAGCGCACCGCTCGACCTGTCGCTGCTCGGGTGGATCGGCCGGCGGGGAAGGGCGCTCTAGATGGGCTTCCTCGCGCCCCTCTTCCTCGCCGGGCTCGCGGCCGTGGCCGTGCCGGTGGTGCTGCACCTGTTCCGGCGCGAGGTCGCGCCGCAGGTGCCGTTCACGGCCGTGCGCTTCCTGGAGAAGCGGACGATCGAACGGCAGGAGCGGCGTCGCATCCAGGACCCGTGGCTGTTGTTGTTGCGCGTCGCGGCGCTCGCGCTGCTGGCGCTCGCCTTCGCACGGCCGTACCTGAAGGCGGACGTCCCTGCCGCGCCCCCACTCGTGCTGGCGGTGGACGTGTCGTACAGCATGGGCGCGCCGGGCCGCCTCGATGCGGCACGCACGGCGGCGGAGCAGACCCTGTCGGAGACGCCCGCCGACACGCCGGTCGCGCTCGTGAGCTTCGCCGATCGCGCGCGGGTGATCGCCGAGCCGAGCACCGATCATGGCGCCGTCCGCGCGCAACTGGCCGGCCTCGAGGTCGGACACGGCGCGACGCGCTACGCGGCGCCGCTCGAAGCCGCGCGCGGGCTCCTCGACGGACGGCCCGGGCGTGTCGTGGTGTTCACCGACATGCAGTCGCGTGGCTGGGCCCGGGGCACCACGAGCCTGCCCGACAACGTCACGCTCGACGTCGTCGGGCTGGGCGCGCGCGTGGACAACGTACTGCTGCGCGAGCTGGCGGTGACGCGCGAGCAGGCCCGCGTCGTGGTGAGCAACGCCGGCCAGACCCCGGCCGACGTGGTGGTGTCGCTCGCACGGCAGGCAGGGCCGCCGCGCACGGTGCCGCTGACGCTCGATGCCGGCGTCAGTCGCGACGTGGAGTTCGAGGGGCCGCACGAGAGCGGCGCCTATGTGGCCCGCGTCGAGCACGCCGGCGGATTGCCGGCCGACAACGAGCGCCACGCCGTGTTCCGCGAAAGTGCTGCCACGGCGGTGCGCGTGCTCGTGGGCGACGAGGTGGAGCGAACCCGCGCATTCTTCGTCGAGCGGGCATTCGCGGCGCTCGGCAGCGACCCGGGTGCGGCGTTTGCGGTGAGCCTCGGCGCCGGCGCGTCGGCGTTGGCCCCGGAGGCGCTGGCGCCGGTCGATCTGGTGATGTGGCTCTCGGCAACCGGTATCGACAGGCGTGCCGTGCCGCCGCTCGAGCAGTACGTGCGCGATGGCGGGCGCCTGGTGATCGCCTGCGGCCCCGGCCTCGACCCGCGTGTGGCCGATGTGGTGACGCGACCGTTCGGCATCACGCTGGCGGGCAGCGCGCCCGGCGCGCCGGTGCCGGGCGGTTTCGTCGCGCAGGATCCGCGTCATCCGCTCCTGGCGGCCCTCGGCGAAGCGCGTGTGGATCTGGCGCGCACCGACGTCTCGCAGGCCTGCGACATGCGGACGGAGGGCTCCGCGACCACGATCAGCCGGTTCGCCGATGGCCGGATCGCGATGGCCGAGGCTCGGGTTGGCGCCGGCCACCTGCTGGTGTTGGCCACCGATATGGGGCGACAGTGGAACAACCTGCCGGTGCAGCCGGCGTTCGTGCCGCTGATCGGCGAGATCGCCCGGCACCTGCTCGGCGACGACGCGGGTGCGCGTGTGGCGCTGGCGACGGTGGAGGACCCGCGGTACCAGCGTCCGGGCGTCTGGCCGGTCGGCCCGCGCGGACAGGAAGTGGCCGGCGACGTCGACGTCTCGGAGTCCGATCAGGCCACGTTGAGCGTCGAAGAGTTCCAGCAGGCCCTCGCCCGCCCGCCGGCCGATGAAGGACGCGTCGCGCGCGTGCAGGCGGTGCGGCTCGAACACGATCAGGGGCTGTGGCGTTACGGCTTCGTGCTCCTCGGGGTGACGCTCGTCGTCGAGAGCCTCGTGGCACGTCGGGCACGTCGCAGTACGGAGGTGGTGTCGTGATGAATCCAGCGGCCGATCCGCTCCGGCAGTCGCTCGATGGCCTCGCCCGTGCGTGGTGGCGCGTGCGGTGGGCGCGCGTCCTGGCACGAACGGCGGCCGTGGTCGCCGGGGTGCTGCTCGCGTGGGCCCTCGTCGACCGGCTGCGTCCGCTCGGACGATGGCCGCTCCTGCTCTCTGGGGCAGGTGTGGCGATCGTCGTGGCGCTTGCCGCGTGGTGGCTGCAGCGTCGCGCGAAGGGGCGGCCGCCGGCCGAGCGGATGGCACGGCTGGTCGAGGAGCAGTGTCCCGAGCTGGATGCCACCCTGCGCAGCGCGCTCGAACCCTCCGTGGACGCGAGCCCGTTCGGGGCCGTGGTGCGCGCCGATGCCGCCGAGGCACTCTCGCGGCTCGACGAGGCGCGGATCGTCGATCCGGACGACCGCCGGCGCGCCTGGCTGTGGGCCGGTGCCGCGCTGGCCGCGGTCCTCGTCGGTGC
>JAEYZV010000446.1 GCA_023427865.1 Acidobacteriota bacterium | reverse complement strand
GCGACAGGCACAACTCCCCCACCGACTGGATCACGTAGACCATGAAGAGCGTCCAGAACGGAATCGTGCCGGCGGGGCTCACGAGGCTCGACAGCGCGAACATCAGCAGCAGGAACGCCAGGCCGTTGAAGACGAGGCCCAGTCCGAACTTGCGCGGAATCGACGGGTTCCAGCGTCCCAGCTTCACCCACGTCCAGGCGACGACGGGCGCCAGCGTGATGATGGCGACCGAGTTGACCGACTGGAACCAGGCCACCGGGAACACCCAGCCGCCGAAGTCGCGGTCGACGATCCTGTCGGCCAGGAACGTGAACGAGCTTCCCGCCTGCTCGAAGAACATCCAGAACATCACGTTGAACGCGAAGATGACCAGCATCGCGATCGCCTTGTCGCGCGCGACCGGACCGTTGCGGACACCCTCGATCAGCAACAGCACGCACAGACCGGCGAACATGGCGGTCAGCACGTACTGAAGCGCCGTGGCCCCGAGTTGCGCGAGCAGGACCCACGTGACCGGGATCGCGAGCACGCAGCCTGCCGCCACATAGGCGACGATCGTCGGGCTCTCGCGTCCCTCGATGGGTGCGCCGATGCCTTGCAGCTGTGCGCGTCCGAACCAGAACCACACGAGGCTGACGAGCATGCCGATGCCCGACGCGATGAAGACGTACTTGTACGCCGGCGCCGCGGCCGTGCCGAATACCTGCTCGGCGAGCCAGCCGGTGAGGATCGGCGCGAGGAACGCGCCCGCATTGATCCCCATGTAGAAGATGGTGAAGCCGGAGTCGCGACGTTCGTCGCCGGGCGCATACAGCTTGCCCACCATCGTCGAGATGTTCGGCTTGAACAGCCCGTTGCCGACGATCACCGTTGCCAGCCCGAGTTCGAAGAGCCGCGCGTCGGGCACCGCGATGACGAACAGGCCTGCCGCCATGACCACGGCGCCCAGCAGAATCGAACGTTGGTAGCCGAGGATCTTGTCGGCGACGTACCCGCCGAAGATCGCCGCGGCGTATACGAGCGCGAGGTACGCGCCGTACGTACGACTCGCCGGCTCCTCACTCGTCGGGTTGCCGCCATGAAACTGCGCGACGATGTAGAGGACCAGGGCCCAGCGGATGCCGTAGAAGGCGAACCGCTCCCAGAACTCGGTCATGAAGAGCATCCACAGCGGGCGTGGATGGCCCAACGTCTCTCCATACGCCGGAATCGGCGCATCGCTCGTGGTCGAACGCGTCTCGGCGCTCATGCGGTCTCCCCCGGTCGCAGTCGGTCCGCGAAGGAGACCCGCGCGTCTCGCGACATGACCGACAGAAATAGCACAGGTGCCCGCCAATCGCGGCCTAGAATGGGCGCATGCCCGTGGCCTCGCCACCCGTTCCAGATTCCCAGGGGCCACTTCGTCGCGACGTTCGGCTGCTCGGCCGCCTGCTCGGGCAGGTGATCCTCGAGCAGGAAGGGCAGGCGCTCTACGACACCGAAGAGCGCGTGCGCCAGACGTCGCGCACGGGCGACTTCGCGGCGGTGCGCGACATCGTCACGGCGCTGCCGGTCGACGAGCAGGGACGCCTCGTGCGCGCCTTCTCGCTGTACTTCCAACTGGCCAACCTCGCCGAGCAGCACCACCGCATCCGCCGCCGCCGACAGTACGCCATCGAGCGCCGCGTCGGGTCCGAGTCGCTCGATGCGGCGTTCCGGCAGCTGCAGGCGGCCGGCGTGACCGACGCGCAATTGCGTGATGCCGCCAGGCGCATCTCGCTCGAGCTCGTGCTGACGGCACACCCGACCGAGGCGACACGGCGCACGGTGCTCACCGCACAGGTGCAGATCAGTCAGCTGCTCCACAGCCTCGACGACCCGCAGCTGTCCGAACCGGGCCGACGCGACGTCGAGGACGCGCTTGCCGAGCAGATCACCACGCTGTGGCAGACCGACGAGACCCGCGCGAAGCGCCCGCGTGTCGTCGACGAGATCCGCCACGGGCTGTGGTTCTTCGAGCAGAGCCTGTTCGACGTGGCTCCGGCGCTGGTCGGCGACTACCGTCGGCGCATCCCGGGTGCGCCGCTGCCCCTGCGCTTCGGCAGCTGGATCGGTGCCGACCAGGACGGCAACCCGAACGCGGGGCCGGCCACCTTGCGCGCCGCCGCCGATCACGCCCGCGAACTCGTGCTGCGCAAGTACGCCGACGAGGTCCGCGAGTTGGCGCGCACGATGGGCGTGTCGCGCGCGCTGGTCGACGTCAACGAAGCGCTGCTCACGTCGATTGCCGCCGACGAGCAGCGGCTCCCTGATCGATCCGCCACCGACATCAACGCCTCTGCCGACGATGAACCGTACCGCCGCAAGTTGTGGCTGATGCACCACCGGCTGATCGCCACGCTCGAGGACCAGCCTGGGGGCTATGGCCACGTCCACGAGTTCGTCGCCGATCTCGAGGTCATCGACGCGTCGCTGCGGGCGCATCGCGGTGAGCGCATCGCCAACGGCCGGCTCGCGTCGCTGCGGCGCCAGGTGGAGCTCTTCGGCTTCCACGTCGCGAAGCTCGACCTTCGCGTGCACGTGCGCGACCTCACCGCGCAGGCCGACCGCGTCCGCGAATCACTGCAGGTGGTGAAGGACCTGCAGCGGCAACACGGACCCGCGGTGTGCGACACGCTGATCCTCTCCGGCACGACGGGAGCCGAGCCTGTGCTCGCGGCGGCGGCGATGGCGCGCGACGCGGGACTCACGCTGTCGGTGGTGCCCCTGTTCGAGTCCATCGACGACCTCCAGCGCGCGGGCGTCATCGTGGAATCGCTCCTCACCGACCCGCAGTACGTGCCGGTGCTCGAGGCCCGGAGACGCCGCCTCGAGGTGATGGTCGGCTACTCCGATTCGGCCAAGGACGGCGGCTACCTGGCCGCGCAGTGGGAGATCTATCGCGCCCAGGAGGATCTCTCCGCCGTGGCGGCGCGTCATCGCGTCGAGCTCACCATCTTCCACGGACGCGGCGGCAGTACGGGGCGCGGCGGAGGCCCGACTCATGCGGCCATCCTCGCGCAGCCGGGTGGGCATGCGCGCGGGCGCCTGAAACTCACCGAACAGGGCGAGACGATCTCGTTCAAGTACGGGCTGCCGGGCCTGGCCTACCGCAATCTCGAGGCCGCGCTCTCGGCGACGCTGCTGTCGGTGTTTCCCAACGTCGTCGGGTCGAGCGCGCCGGCATTCGGCCGAGAGGTGATGCAGGACGCTGCGCGCATATCAGAGCAGGCCTTCCGCAGCTTCGTCTGGCAGAACCCGACGTTCGTGCCGTTCTTCCGCGCGTTCACGCCCGTCGATGAGCTCGCGCTGCTCGAGATCGGCTCGCGTCCGGCGCGACGGCCGTCAGCCGATGCCGAGTACCTCCAGTCGCTGCGGGCGATTCCGTGGGTGTTCTCGTGGACGCAGAACCGGTCGCTGCTTCCGGCATGGTACGGCTGCGGGTCCGGCCTCGCGCCGCTCATCGAGACGAGTGACGGCCTCGCGAAGCTCCGACGGTTGTACCGCGACTGGCCGTTCTTCCGATCGATTGTCGAGAACCTCGAGATGACGCTCGCCAAGTCGAGCCTGGACATCGCGCGCAGCTACCTCGACCTGGTGCCCGAGAGCGCCGATCCCGCCGGGCACTTCGCGCGCATCGCCGACGAGCACGCGCGCACCACCGACGTCGTCCTGCGCATCGTCGAAGCCGACACGTTGCTGGCGCGGCATTCCGTCGTGCAGCGCACCATCCGGCTGCGCAACCCGTACGTCAACCCGATCAACGCCATGCAGGTGGCGCTGCTGCGCGCCCATCGTGCGGGAGATCCCGACGCCGTCCGTCCCCTGGTCCGCACGATCGCCGGCATCACGGCAGGGCTGCGCAACTCGGGATGACTGAGAAAAGTCCGAAGTCAGAAGTCAGAAGTCAGAAGTGAAGTCGAAAGAGGAAGGTCACAAGGCGAGGACGGGCAAGGCCCCACGCCGTCCTTCTGACTTGTCACTTCGTACTTTTCTTCTGACTTCTGACTTCCGACTTCCGACTTCCGACTTTTTCTACATCTGTGCGGTGGTCGATGGATTCACGAGGCGTGACACGAAGCCGCCGACTTCACGCCCGACCGCCTCGGTCCAGGCGTGCCCGCCCGGCACCTCGTACGGCTCCACGGCGACGAAGCGGCCCGCCAGCATGTCGAGATCGGCCCGGAACTGCGCGGCCGTGTAGTGCGTGTCGTCGCGACCGCGCCCGAGCAGCACCGGCGGGCACTGCGTGAGCGGACGCACGCCGAGCTCCGGCGGCACGTCGCCGCCGAACACCGCGAGACCGTCGACACGGCGCGTGCCGAGCACCGCGGCGCGCCACGCCATCGACACGCCCTGCGAGTAGCCGACGTAGACGAGCGCCTGCGGTTCGCCGTTCCGGTGAATCGCCTCGGTGACGACGCTGCGCACATACCGCAGGTTGTCGTCGATCGCCTCCTCCCGCTGCTGCGATGTCATCCAGGAGGCGACGACCTCGCGGCCGCGTCCATAGAACCTGTGCAGCCCCTGGATGCTCAGCAGTGTCCATTGCGCGAATTCGGAGATGGCCTCGAGGCGCTCCAGGTGGGCCTCCGCCGATTCTCCATATCCGTGGAACCCCACCGCGAGGGGCGCGTTGCGGATCGGGCCGTGCGAGCCGGTCTCCGGAATGCGCAGCAGGTAGCGCCCGTGCACCGGCGTGACGATGGAGTGTTCGATGTGGGGCGACGACATGACGATCCCGTCGCTACAATACAAGACCCATGCCGATCAGGGTCGGGCTGATTTCCGATACGCACGGGCTCGTGCGTGCGTCCGCACTGCATGCGTTGGAGGGCGTTGGGCTGATCTTGCACGCGGGAGACGTCGGTGGGCGCGACGTGCTCATCGAGCTTGCGGCGCTGGCCCCCGTCCAGGCCGTGTACGGGAACGTGGACGACATCCACACCCCGGAACTCGAGGCGCATCGCTGGCTCGAGCTCGAGGGATGGAAAGTGCACGTGAGCCACGGCCATGAGGTCGGACGACCGTCCCCGGACATCCTGCTGCGGCGATATCCCGAGGCGGACATCCTCGTGTTCGGCCACACGCACCGAGCCGTGATGCACCGCGCCGGGATGCGCCTCGTCGTCAATCCTGGCGCCGCCGGTCCGAAGCGTTTCGACATTGTTCCCAGTGTCGCGCTCCTCGACTTGTCGCCAGGCACCGCCGACGTCCAGATCGTGCCGATCGATTGAGGCCCGCGGCCCACGCCTCTGGTGTAGCCGACGGCCTTCGTCCGGCGGGCGATCACGGCGCCGGGGGGGGCCGGCCCCCCC
>JAEYZV010000415.1 GCA_023427865.1 Acidobacteriota bacterium | reverse complement strand
CCGGCCTGGCCGCCGGCCGGCGACCGCATCGTGTACGAGCGCGGGAACTGGACCGGCAACGTCTGGACGTCGGCGCTGGCGGCATCCTAGGGTCAGCCACGCTCGGCCTCGCGCGTGGCGCATGCCGCCCCGAGCCACGTCGAGGACGGAGAGCGGGGCCTGCCGTCGGACACGGGTGGTGCGATCGGGTAGCATGGCCGCGCTCATGCTGCTGGCCATTGCCCTGGCAGGGATCGCGGCGCTCGTCCTGCTCATCGCCGTCGCGCGCCTCACCCCTTTTCTCGCCTTTCTGATCGTCTGCATCGGCCTCGGCCTGGCGGCCGGCCTCGACCCCCTGCAGGTCTCGGCGTCGATCACCAAAGGCCTCGGCGACACGCTCGGGTCGCTCGTGCTCGTCATCGCGCTCGGCTCGATGCTCGGCAAGATCGTCGCCGAGAGCGGCGCTGCGCAGCGCATCGCGACGAGCCTGATGCGCATCAGCGGCCCTGCGCGCGTGCAGTGGGCGCTCATGGTGACGGGCTTCATCGTCGGCCTGCCGCTGTTCTACGCGGTGGGCTTCGTGTTGGTGGTGCCCCTGATCTTCAGCGTGGCGACGCAGTACCGCCTGCCTCCCGTGTACGTCGGCCTGCCGATGCTCGCGGCGCTGTCGGTGACGCACGGGTACCTGCCGCCGCATCCTGCGCCCGCGGCGCTCGTGGTGCAGTTCGGTGCCGACATGGGGCTCACGCTACTGTACGGCATCGTCATCGCGGTGCCGGCGATCATCCTTGCCGGGCCGGTCTACAGCCGCTTCATCCGCCACATCGACCGCCCGCCGCTGGCCACGTTCACGCCGACGCTGCGCGACGAGGCGACACTGCCGTCGCTGGCCGCCAGTCTGACGAGTGCGCTGCTGCCCGTCGTGATGCTGGCCGCAGGCTCGGTGCTCGCGCCCTACGCGGGCACGGGAGCCGCGTCCTCGTTCGTACGCGCCCTGGGGGACCCGTCGATCGCCATGCTGACCGCGGTCCTCGTGGCGATGGTGCTGCTCGGCCTGCGGAGCGGACATGGGCTGCGGGAGATCACCGGCTGGTCCGAGCGCGCGGTTGCCGACGTCGCGCTCGTGCTGCTCGTGGTCGGCGGGGCAGGCGCTTTCAAGCAGGTCTTGACCGACGCCGGTGCGAGCACGGCCATCGCCGCGGCGCTTGCCACGCTGCACGCGCCTCCGCTCGTGCTGGCCTGGGCGATGTCGGCGCTCGTACGCGTCTGCGTGGGCTCGGCCACGGTGGCCGGTCTCACCACCGCCGGGTTCGTCGCGCCACTCGTCACGTCCGGCCAGGCCGATCCCAATCTCATGGTGCTGGCCATCGGCGCCGGCAGCCTGTTCCTCTCGCACGTCAACGACGGCGCGTTCTGGCTGTTCAAGGAGTATTTCAACGTCACGGTCGTCGAGTGCTTGCAGACATGGACCGCAATGGAGACGATCGTCTCGATCGTCGGCCTGCTCGGCGTGCTCATCCTCGACGTCTGGATATAGGCGAGAATCACTGTTGGTCGACCTGGACGTCGACGGCTACCAACCGGATGGGATCCGCGGACGACGATCGCGGGTTCCGCGTCCTCACCCCGAATCCCGAATCCCGAATCCCCAATCCCGAGTCCCCATCCCGAGTTTCAGACCTATGACGCCTGAGCAACGATTCGCCGCCCTCGGCCTCCAACTGCCTCCCGCTCCCGCGCCGATGGGCGTGTACAAGCCGGCGCTGATCGAAGGCTCGTACCTGTATGTGTCCGGTCACGGGCCCAGGAAGCCGGACGAGTCGATGATCGTCGGCAAGGTCGGGCAGGACCTCGATGCCGATGCCGCCAAGCTCGCGGCGCGGCAGGTCGGCCTGACGATGCTCGCCACGATCCGGGCGACCGTCGGCTCGCTCGATCGCGTGCACCACGTCGTGAAGGTCCTCGGCATGGTCTGGGCGACGCCGGACTTCGACCGGCATCCCTTCGTGATCAACGGCTGCTCGGAGCTGTTCTCCGCAGTGTGGGGCGAGGACCACGGGGTCGGCGTACGCAGCGCCGTGGGCATGGGATCGCTGCCGGGCAACATTCCGGTCGAGATCGAGGCCCTGTTCCGGCTCGGAGACGCGTAAGTGTTCCTTGTCGACGCCCATCTCGATCTCGCGATGAACGCGCTCGAGTGGAACCGCGATCTCCGTCAGGAGGTCGCGGTGATCCGGGCGCGCGAGGCCGGGCTCACCGACAAGCCCGATCGCGGGCGCGGGACGGTGTCGCTGCCCGAGTTGCGGCGCGCGCACGTGGGGCTGGTCGTGGCGACGCAGATCGCGCGGTACGTCGCACCCGACAATCGGCTCCCCGGGTGGCACTCACCGGAACAGGCCTGGGCGCAGACGCAGGGGCAACTCGCCTGGTATCGCGAGATGGAACGCGCCGGCGAGATGGTGGCCATCACCGACCTGGCGTTGCTCGATGCGCACCTCGCGATCTGGGGGGCAGGGCGGGACGGGCACGCGGGACACGGCCTGGACGACGATCCGGGGCCGGGCCGGGACGGCCGGCCCTACCAATTGCCGATCGGCTACATTCGCAGTCTCGAAGGCGCCGACTCCCTGGTGTCGGTCGAGTACCTGGAGCGTGCCGTTCGCGATGGCCTGCGGGCAGTCGGCCCGGCGCACTACGGACCGGGCCGGTACGCGCCCGGCACGCACACGTCGGGTCCGCTCGAAGCGGACGGTCCGGCACTGCTCGCCGCCATGGAG
>JAEYZV010000296.1 GCA_023427865.1 Acidobacteriota bacterium | reverse complement strand
GCGACATACAGCCGTGCGTTCTCGAGCGCCACCGACGCCCACGACGCGATGCCGGCAGCGAGCCGCTCGTGTCGTTCGGTGAACACCGCGGGCATGCCGTGCCCGAAGAACAACCCCCCGATTACGTCGCCGCGGCGCCCGCGCACGGGCACGCCGAGATAACTGCGCAGCGGCAGCGGAGCCGCCCCCGGAGCACCCGCCCGCGCATCCTGCTCGATGTCGTCGACGCGCACGCCGCGATCGCCCGCGAACGTCTCGACCAGCAGCGGCAACTCACGCGCCGCCATGACCGCAGCGAGCACGTCACGACGCACACCGGCCACCACGCACGGCGCCTCCCCGTCCTCGTTCCCGGTCGGTTGGAGGAAGGCGCCGAACTCGGCGCCGATCGCACGGGTGGCCATCTCGGTGACCGCCTGCAGGATCGCGCCGCGATCGAGCGTGGCCGCCACCATGGCGCCGACGGCATTCAGCACGCGTGATGTCGCCGCCTCGTCCTGCGCGAGCATCAGCAGCCGCTCCCGCTCGGCGGCCGCTTCGCGCTGCTGGGTGATGTCGCGGGCGATCGTCGATGCGCCAAGGACGGCCCCCGTCGCATCGTGGACGGGCGACACGGTGTGCGAGACCGCCACGAGCGAGCCATCGCGTCGCAGCCGGAGCGTCTCGAAGTGCGCCACGCGCTGGCCGCGGCGTACGCGCATCAACACCTCGTCCTCTTCCGACTGTCGGTCCGCAGGGACGATGCGCCGGATGGACTGCCCGATCATCTCGTGGGCGGGATAGCCGAAGATGCGCTCGGCGGCACGGTTCCAGGACGTCACGATGCCGTCGAGGTCCTTGCTGATGATGGCGTCGCCACTCGACTCGACGACGGCGGCCAGAAGACGGGCGGCCGCTTCGGCGCGGGGCGTCTTGCCGATCTCGCGGTAGATCGCCGAGACGCCGACCACCGTCCCGTCGGCGGCACGCACGGGGGAGCCCGTGATCGACACGTGCACGAGCCGGCCGTCCTTGCGGCGACGCACCGTCTCGAACGCCACGCCGTCGTGGCCGTCGAGCACACGGGCGAACATCGTCGAGTGCTCGAACTCGCGATCGGCCGGCATCAGGACGCGGGTGGGCTGCCCGATCGCCTCCTGCGCGCTGTATCCGAACAGCCGCTCGGCCGCCGCGTTCCACGTCCGTATACGGAAGTCCCTGTCGGCACTGATGATCGCGTCGCGCGCCGATTGCAGCAGCGCAGCGGCGAAGGTGTCGTCCGGGGGCATCGACATGTGCGCGATCAGTCTATCCGGCTGCGTCGAGCCCGTGCCACGCGACCGTCGGGCACGGCGGCGCGACGGCTACGTGCCTTTATCGGGACGCTGCGAGGCGCGCTCGACGAATTCACGCCGGAACGTGCGCGTCTCGCCGTCGCTGAAGCGGACGTCCACCTTGTCGTCGTACGTCTTCAGCACCTCGCCTTCGCCATGCTGTGCCGTGCGGACGTGGTCGCCGACGGCGAGCGCCTCGTCTGCCTCGCCGGCATCCTGCTCCGCTCGCAGCGGCATGTCGGCGGGCTGTGGAGGGGCGACAGGCGGCTGACGCGTCGACGCACGCTCGCAGTTGTCGCAATGCCCGCACTGCTCGGCCCCGGGCGCTTCCCCGAAATACTCCAGCATCACGCGCCAGCGGCACAGGCCGGTCTGGGCATACATGATCATGCGGTCGAGGCGGGCGCGGTCCGCCTCGCTCCGCTCGCGGTATCGCGCGGCGAGCGCGTGCACCTGCTCCTCCGGCCGTGGGTCGACGACGCGGAGCTTCGCGCCGCGCGTTTCGCGCACGATGCCGTGCTCCTTCAGCAACGCGAGCACCACGCGTACGCGGGAGAGCGGTACGCCGGCGGCCTCGCGGCGCAGATCGGCGAGCGCGGTCTCCTGCCCGTCCCGCGTGCGCGCGAGCAGCGCGCGATACACCGCCAGCACCGTCTCCTCGGTCGGGTAGCGGCCACCCATGAAGAACAGCTGCACGCGCTGGTCGCCGCGCTCGTAGAGGAGCATGCAGCTGGCCGGCTCGCCGTCGCGCCCGGCACGCCCGGCTTCCTGGTAGTAGCTCTCGAGGGAGCCGGGCATGCCGTAGTGGACGATGAAGCGGATGTCGGGCTTGTCGATGCCGAGCCCGAAGGCGTTGGTCGCGATCATCACGGCGAGATCGCCGCGCATGAAGCGCTCCTGGCTCGCCTTGCGGTCGGCCGTGCGCATGCGCCCGTGGTACATGCCGACTTGCGCACCGGGGCGGCTCGCGAGGCGCGCGTACACGGCCTCGGCCTGCTTCACCGTCGGCACGTACACGATGCCCGTCCCCGGCTGATCGTCGAGGAAGCGATCGAGCGCCGCGGCTCGCTCCTCCTCGTCGGCGCATGGCGTGACGGCGTAGTGCAGGTTCGGCCGGTACACGCCCGTGTTCACCACCTGGAACGCGATGCCGAGCTGTTGGCCGATGTCGGCGATCACACGGTCGGTCGCCGTGGCCGTGAGGGCCAGCACGGGCGGGTTGCCGAGGACCTCGATGGCGTGCCGCAGCTGGAGGTACGCCGGCCTGAAGTCATGCCCCCACTGCGAGAGACAGTGGGCCTCGTCGATCACGAACAGATCGATGGCGATCTGCCCGAGCGTTTCCAGGAACTCCGGGTTCGCGAGGCGTTCAGGGGTCGTGAGGACGAACTCGCTACGCTCGCCTTCGATGTGGGCCAGGGCCTCTTCCTGCTCGCGCGATGTCAGGGCGCTGTTCACCTGTCGCGCCTCCACGCCGAGGACGCCCAGCTTCTCCACCTGATCCTTCATCAGCGAGATGAGCGGCGAGACCACGACCGTGGCACCGGGCATGAGGACGGCAGGCAGCTGGTAGCAGAGCGACTTGCCGGCCCCGGTCGGCATGATCGCCAGGGTGTGTCGATGGGCCAGGACCGAGCGGATCACCCGGTCCTGGCCTGGGCGCAGTGCCTCCAGACCGAACACACGCGCGAGGGTGCGCAGGACGCGCGACCACGGGATGGGCTTGCTCATGCCCCCCGCGCTGCAAACGGCGTGCTCACGGCCCGAGCCGCCACGCGACAGCCAGACGTCAGCGCTTCAGGCGGTACGGGAAGACGGTCTTCTGCAGCTGCCCGTCGCGTTCACGCTCGACGATGATGTCCAGTGCGTCGGGGGATGTGCGGGTGAAGGTGACGCGGTTCGGGTTCGCGCCGGTTCCCTCGAACACGGCGGTCTGGCCCTCGACCTTCACCAGCCGGTGGTTGATCGAATCGCCCTTCTCCTGGCGGCCGGCGAGTCCGGGGCCTGGCGCGAAGTGCTTGATGTGCAGCACCAGGCCGTCGCCGTCCTGCTCGATGGCGAGCAGTTCGTAGAGCCTGGGCTCGGTGCCCTGCACGTTGCGGTACATGGCGATCATGGACGAGCCGAGCGGCTCCATCCAGTGCTGCTCGATGGTGCGATCGCCGAGCGTGCCGACCCACGCGCCGGCGATGAACGCCACCTGCGAGACCTTCGCCTTGGCGGGCGGCGCCGAGCCGATGGGTGTTTGTGCGAAAGACGAGGCGGCCAGCAGGCTGACGAGCACGGCAGGCAGCACGACACGGGAGAGGGAACGGATGTGCATGCGCCCGCCATGGTAGCAGTGGCAGCGTCATCCACTCGTCGCTGCCGTCTGCATCGGGGGCGTCATCGGTTGCCCCGGCTGCTCAGGCCCGATGCGGTACGGGCGCATCATTTCGTTGTCCTCGTGCTCGACGATGTGACAGTGCCAGACGTACTGGCCCGGGGTGGCAAACGTCGCCTTCACCCTGGTGACCTGTCCCGGATAGGCAATGACGGTGTCCTTGAGCCCGGATTCCCAGGGTTCGGGAAGCATCGGCGTCGCCCCCTCCTTCAACGTGACGACTTGCCTCACTTCGTCCACTTGGATCTCCTGTCGATTGACGACGGCAAACGCGGTCTCGTGCACGTGGATCGGATGAGCGTCGGCCGTGGCGTTGTAGATCTCCCACACCTCGGTGGCTCCTGCCGCCGGGTTCTCGGTCACGGGCCCAGCCCATGGCATTGCTGCCCACTCACCGCCTGCGCCGTCCACGACGCCGAGTCGTGCTGCGACCGGCGCGTCCGAGACGTACTCGGACATCTCTTCGAGCAGCGCGAGGCTGCGCGTGACCGTCGCCACCGGCAACGGCGCGATCGGCGGCAACGTCAGGAACATCGGCGGTGTCGTGAGATCGGGCGCGGCCGCTGGCACGACCCGGAACTGCAGCACCTGCCCGGTGGACTGCGGATCGGCGACGTCGAAGTCGTCGGGCGGTTCGCCGCCGCCGAACGGCTCGTCGGGACCCACGTTCGCCAGGGTGTAGTGGCCCACCGGCACGTTGGCGAAGTCGACGATCACGTCGGCCCGTTCGGCCGGCGCCATCAGGACCCGGTTGCCGTTCAAGGCGGTCAGGTTCACGGGGGCGGCGAGGAAGCCGCCCTCGTTGCCGATCTGCCAGACCTCGACGCCAGGGATCTGCCCGAAGTCGAGGAGCAGGAACCGGGAATTGCACCCGTTGAGCAGGCGGAAGCGGTAGCGCCGCTGTTCAACTGCCTGGTACGGCCAGGTGTTGCCGTTCACCATGATCATGTTGCCGAAGAACTCCGGGTTCCAGATGGGCGACAGGTCGCCATCCGGGACGTACGGGCCCTGGACCTCGTCGAAGAACGCGCGCGTGTCGGGGTAGAACAGCGATCCGTCGGCGTTGAACGAGCGGTCCTGGATCGCCATCGGAATCTCGCAGTACACCAGGCCGGGCACGTCGCCATGCGCTGGCGCCGGGCCGGGCAGCACGGCCGGCATGCCGGAGCGCGTGTCGAGCACGGCATCGCTCGGGCCGCCGCGGAGGATGAAGAACCCCGCCGGGCCCGCGTACACGTTGAGCCGGGTCATGCCCAGCGTGTGGTCGTGGTACCAGAGCGTGCTGGCACGCTGCGCGTTCGGGTACTGGAAGACCGCGCTGCCGGACTGCCATGCGGCCGTGCGAGGGGCGAGCACCCCTTTGGCCGCGGCCTTCCCCGCAAAGAACTCGTACCAGGTCCCGGTGGTGGCGTACCCCTCGGGGATGTCTGCGGCAGCCGGCAGGTACCAGGCCTCTGCATAGCCGTCGCTCTCGTCGCCGACCGACACCGCGCCATGCACGTGCGTCACGAGCGGCACCGGGCCTGTGTACGCGCCTGGCGTCGCGGCGAACGTCGGTCGCGTGTCTCGGCCTTCCGTCCCGCCAGGAGGGTTCGCCCAGTGCAGGGTTCGATCGACGGGAAGAAGGTGGGGCAGGTAGTGACCTTCGCCGTCCACCAGCGCGTTGATCCACGTGATGCGCACCGGCGTGCCGACCTTTGCCTCGATGGTCAGCGACGGGGCGTTGAAGATGTTCGGGCCGCCTTGTGACGTGCTCGGCCCGTATCCCCATACCGTCGTCGCGGGCAGGCCGGCCGGCAGGATCTGCTGCTCGAACTGCCGCACCGCTATCTCGTAGTAGTCGATGTTCCGGCCCCGTCTCGTCTTGAACTTGCCGGCGCGTGGCATCACCGGCGGGATCAGCAGTGGCGTCTGGAACTTCGGGACGGTCAGCGGGTCGAGCGTGCCGCCGGGGATCTGCGCCAGCAGCCTGACGCCGCTGCGCGACCACACGTACAGCCCGAGCCCGCCGAACGCCGTGCGCGCGATGAACGTGCGTCGATCCACCATGGCCTCCTCCAGTGGCGGTCTCGTACTGCAACCCCGATACCGTCAGTGCACTGGTTGCTTACGCGTCTTCCTTTCGAGTTCCCGCGCCCGACCAGCAGGCGCAGGAGTCCGTGTCGTCGCATTTCCCGCGGCGCCGGCGGATTTTCCCCACACGCCTCTCATGCCACGGCGCGTGCGCACGAGCATCGCGGGGCCATGGGCCGTGTCGCCACGGCCCCCACGTCCTGCGATGGCTCGCCAGCGGCTGAGCTGAGCGGGAATGCGCGTACGCGAAAGAGGTCCGGACCCGGACCGCTGATCGGCGCCTGTGGGGGCCGCAACCAGGCCTGCACCCGACCATGGCGCGTCCCGGTTCGTCACAGTTTTCAGGTACGATGAACGGTGGCGTGTCGTGTCGACCGCCGCCGGCGTGGTGGCTCCCAAGGGAGGCCGCGCTTGCCCTCTTCAAAAGGATTGCTCCCGATGTCCCGTCACTCTCTGTGCGCTGCGCTGTGCACCGTTGCGCTGACGCTCTCGCCCGCCCTCACCTTCGCGCAAGCCACCAAGGCGGCCCCGAAGGCCGCGGCGAAGGCGGCTCCCAAGGCCGGCGCCGTGAAGACCGTCAACCTGACCGGCAGCGACAACATGAAGTTCGCGCCGGCCGTCATCCGCGTGAAGGCGGGCGACACGGTGAAGGTGAACCTGAAGACCGTCAGCACGATGCCCAAGATGGCGATGGCGCACAACTTCGTGCTGCTCAAGGCGGGCACCGACCCGGCCGCCGTGGCCACCGCGAGCGCGATGGCTCGACCGACGTTCATCGCGCCCAAGTTCAAGTCGCAGATCATCGCGTCGACGCCCCTCGCCGGTGGCGGAGAGACGGTCAGCGTCGAGTTCACCGCGCCGGCCGCCGGCAAGTACACGTTCATCTGCACGTTCCCCGGGCACTTCCAGGGCGGCATGGTGGGTCAGCTCATCGTCGAGTAGGCGTGGCGCTCGGCAAGGCGCGCTCGGAAGCGCGCCCTGCCGTCGTATGCGAAGGGCGGCAGTCGCACCTGCGATTGCCGCCCTTTTTCGTAGGCGACCGATGGGGCTCCCGTCGGGAAAGGCCCGACGGCTACGTAGTTCTGCGACGCTGCCTACGCACCTCTGCGACGCTACCGCCCCGCGGGCACCTCGCGCGGCGGCATCTGCAGGGCCGCGCGATACGCCTCGGAGAACCCCTCCTCGCGCGACTCGATGCCCAGGCGGTACTGCATGGACTCGGCGATGATCGCCGCGCGCTGCTTTGCCTGGGTCGCCATCGGGCCGGCGAAGCGCGCGTCGATCGCCGCAGCCCAGAGCTCGAACCATCGCTGGAAATGCGCCGCCTGCAGCGTTGCCGCCTCGTGCAGCGGGAAGTGCACGGCAATGGGATGCCCGGTGTAGACCGGCCGCTGGAAGAGCACCTGTTCCCAGAAGTTGCCGATGCGCGGCAGGTGCTGCTCGAGGTCGAGCTGCGCCACGTCGGTGAAGAGGTACCCGATGAGCGGGTCGGACATGGCGCGCGTGTAGAAGAGGCGCAGCAGCTCGTCCAGATCGTCTCGGGTCTCGATGTCACGCCCGGTCATCCTGCGATGATCTCACGGCGTGAGGGGTAAGGACAGGGAGGCAGGTAT
>JAEYZV010000266.1 GCA_023427865.1 Acidobacteriota bacterium | reverse complement strand
GCGCCGCGCGGCGCCAGCACCAGCCAGCTTCGGCCTCAGGTCGCCGACCTCGTGCTCGACGCGCGACGACGCGGGCTGTCGCTTGCCGATCTCCATGAACTGCTCGAGGCCGAATGGCAGCGGCTCGAGCCCGCATCAAGAGGCACCCGCCGTGGCTGATCCGATCGTCACGCACGCGCTGGGCAAGGTGTTCGGCAGGACGCAGGCGCTCGAGGACGTGTCGCTGCGCGTACCGCAGGGGCAGGCTGCCGGTCTCATCGGCTCCAACGGCGCCGGCAAATCGACGCTCCTGCGCATCCTCGTCAACCTCGTCCCGCCATCGTCGGGACGCGCCGACCTGCTCGGGTACGACTCGCACACGCTCGAGTCATCGATCTTCGAGCGCGTCGGGTACATGGCCGAAGGCCAGCGGCTGCCGCGCGTCCGCACCGTACGTGAGCTGCTCGACTACTGCAGGCCGTTCTACACGCGCTGGGACGATGCGCTTGCCGCTCGCCTGCTGCGGACGCTCGACCTTCCGCCGACAACACCGCTGATGCGTGCCTCGCGCGGCACGCGCATGAAGGCGGCGCTCGTGGCCACGCTCGCCTTCCACCCGGAGGTGCTCGTCCTGGACGAACCGCTCGAGGGCCTCGACCCGTTGACGCGCGACCAGGTCGTCGACGGCCTGCTCGAACTCGTGAGCGCCGAAGGCACGACGCTCCTCATCGCGTCGCACGACCTCGACGTGCTCGAGCGCCTGCTCGATCGGGTGGCGATGCTGCACGACGGCCGGCTGGTCTTCGACGAACCCCTCGATGCGCTGCAGGCGCGGTACCGGATCGTGGAGCTCTCCGGGGCGAGCGCGATCGACCCTGCCCGCCTGCCCGATGGCAGCCTCGACGTGCGTCGCACCGCGGACGGGCTGCAGTTCCTGACCACGAACTTCGACGAGCACGCCACCGTGTCGCAGCTCTCGGACGCCTTCCCGGGGGCGGTGCTGCGGATCTCGCGGCCCGCACTGCGTGAGGCGTTCGTGGCGCACGCGCGCACGCTGCGGGATGCGGCGTCGGCGCGGGGTGTTGCGTGAGGCCGTCCTTGCACCTGCTCTGGCACGACCTGCGGACGCACTGGCGCCTGTTCGCGGTCTGGGGCGCCATCGTCGCCGCTCACCCGGTGGTCGCTTTCATCCCTTGGGATGAAGCGGCCTCGAGCCTCGTCTGGGTGCCGGCGATGGCGCTCGTGATCGCGCGGCTCGTGCTCGTGGCGGTGATCGCCGCCGTCCTCGTGCAGGCCGACAGCCCGGCCGACGATCGATCGTTCTGGCGCACGCGTCCGATCCGCCCGGCGAGCATGATGTGGGCAAAGCTGGCGCAGGCCGCGCTCGTCTTCGTCGGAGTGCCGCTCGTGGTCGTGCTCGGCGTGGCGGCGGCGCTCCGCGTGCCGCTTGCACACTGGCCGTCGACGGTCGGACAGGTACTCGCGATCGATGCGGCGTGGGTCGGCCTTGCGCTCGTCGCGGCCGCGTACACGCGGCGGGTGTCTGCGGCACTCGTGGCCCTGCCGGCAGCCATCGTCGTGCTCTGGGCGGTGCTCGGCAACGCCAGCGACCTGGCGCGACGGCTCGGCGCATCGCCCGCCATCGACGAACGTCTTGCGGTGCCCACGATGTGCCTGTCGGCGGGAGCCGCACTCTGGTGCGTTGCGGCCCTCAGTTGGTGGGGCCCGCGGCGACGGCCGGCGTCGGCAGCCGTGGCGGTCGTCGGTCTGGTCCTGGTCGTTGCGGCGTGGCTGTTCCCGTCAGCACGCCTGCACGCGAGGCCGCCTGCGCCGGTGCCGGTCACCCTGACCTTGTCTTCCGGAGGCGTCCGGGCGGAACCGATCGACCCGGCGGGCACGCGTGTGGCGCTGCAGACGACTGCCACGGTTACCGGGAGCGCGGGCGACGTCGAGCCCCGCCTCTGGCTGCGTCGCGCCCGACTCGTCTCGGCAACCAGCGTCGTCTACGAGGTCGATGGACCGTCCGGAATCGACCGCGCCCCGAGCATCAGCCTGCGGGGTGGTACACCTCACGTCGCTCTTCTCGGCGTCGTCGACGCGGCGCGCGCACGGGCGCTTGCGGGTCGTCGCCTGCAGTTCACCGGCGCGTACCGCGTCGAGATGCGGCGGGAGCACGTCATGGCGGCCGGGCCGCTCGCCACCGGCGGCACGCTGGCATTGCCGAATGGCCGCATGGATGTTCATGCCGTGCGCCGCCCGACCGGAGAGGATACCGAGTTGGCAAGGGCGTCGCTCGTCTGGATCAGCGGCGCGACAGGGACGCCGGGCCCTCCCCTCACCTCGGTGCGGCTTCGCGGCGAGCACGGTACGCGGTACGACGCAATCCGGTCCCACCGCGCCGCCGCCGGGATTGCTTCCCTGTTGATCGTCCCGTCGCTCGCGAGGCCGTTCGGCTGGTTGCCGATGACCATCCGGATCCTGCCGGACGACGTCGGCCTCGTCGATCCGTCGCACCTCCGCGTCGAACTCGTAAGGCTGGAACAACCGGTCATCGAGCACGTGAACGCCACGCTGACGTTCACGATGCCTGCACTCGACGGGGCGGGTGCGCGATGAGCCATTCCGCTGCATCTGCGGGACGGAAGGTGATGCACCTCCTTCGCCACGACGTGGTCGCCCATCGCGGACTGCTCCTCGCATGGGCGGCAGCCGTCGCCGCACCGCATGTGATGGCGGCAACCGGAGTGACGACCGTGGCGGGCATGAACCCGGGGTTCCTGCACGAGGTCGTCCTGCCATTCCTCCGCGTCCTGCTGCTCGGGGTCGCGCTCGCGGCCGCCATCCAGGCCGACAGCCCTGTGGACGATCGCGCGTTCTGGCGCACCCGTCCGATTGCGCCTGGCACGATGGCGACCGGCAAGCTGCTGCTGGCCTGGACGGCAGGCGTGGTGGTTCCTCTCGCTCTCGTCATGGTGCTCGCCGCACGGCTCGAACTGCCGTGGCACCACTGGCCGTCGACGATTGCGCAGGTGGTGTCGGTCGAGGGCGCCCTCGTCGGCGTGCTCATCGTGGTCGGCACCCGCACGACGAGCATCCCTGGACTGCTGATTGCCACGGTCTGCTTGCTCGTGGTGTCCTTCCTGTTGATGGGCGCCCTTCAGCAACTGCGTTACGTACCGCGGCTCCGCGAACTCGATCTGCTCGCCGACCCGCAGGTCGCAACCTGGGCGATGCTGGCGTGGGCAGCTCTCGCGTGTGTCGGCCTCTTCGCTCTCGGCTATCGCGGACGCCGGCATCACACCGCATTCCTGGCAGCGCTTCTCGCGACCGTGAGCGTCGTCCCGGCACTGTGGTTCTCACCGGTGCTGCGTGCGGCACGCCCTGCTCCGCTGCCGGTGACGCTCACCGTGGGCGCCGAGGTGCACGCCGAGGCGATCGCGCGCCCCGAGGCGAAGGTCGCGCTGCTGGCACACGCGGTCGTTCATGGCCTGACGCCGCTGGACCGCGTCCAGGTGTTCCTCCTCGACGGCACGCTGGCGACGCGGTCTGGAGAACAGGCAGCACGCGGCGACCGCGACCCTCGGATCGTGACCTCCATGCCGCGCTACGCGTTGCTCGGCGTGCTCGAGGCGACCGAGTTCGCGCGGTCGAGCGGGCAGCGCGCGCGCTTCGTCGGGCGATTCAACGTGGACGTGGAGCGACGTCAGGTCGTTGCGAGCGTCCCGCTCGTCGCGGGCGCCGCGCTCGACACGCCGCACACCCGCTTCACGGTCGAGCACGTCGGCCATGTGGAGGACGACCGCGGGAGGCACCTGTCGGTGACCGGCCAGGAGTTGTTGCTGTGGACGCCCGGCCAGTGGCGGCCGGCTTACCAGTATGTGTTGCGCGACGCGGCGGGATCGTGTGAGGTACCGGCCGTACCACATGGCAGGACGGACGTGCTGGAGCCGGTGCTCGCGACCACGTTCGCACGGCCGTTCCTGCCGATGCGGTTCACCGCGAAGGCGCAGCCAGCCGACTGCGCTCTCGACCCGACGCGCACCGTGCTCGAGATCCGCCGCTCGTTCTCGCCGCCGCCGACCGCGGTGCCCGTGACGCTCGAGTTCACGATGCCCACGGCGACCCACCCGCCGCGCACCTGATCCCCATCTGTTTCCTTTTGCCTGGGCCCCTGTTACCTGTCCCCTGTTGCCTGGCCCCTGTTTCCTGGTACCTGTCTTCCTGTTACCTGTGAGGGGCGCATCCGGAGGACGCGCCCTGCCTGCGTCGGCCAGTGCGCGCCGCAGCAGGAACTCGATCTGGCCGTTCAGGCTGCGCAGATCATCGTTGGCCCAGCGCTGCACGGCTTCGAGCAGCGCCGGGTCGATACGCAGAAGGAAGGCCTTACGCGAAGTGGGCATGGCGGAACCGGCGCTTACTGGTAGATCGTCCCGGCGTTCACCACGGCCTGCGTGCCACGCTCGCCGCACAGCACCACGAGCAGGTTGCTGACCATCTGCGCCTTGCGCTCCTCGTCGAGCTCCACGACGCGCTTTGCCGACAGCATCTCGAGCGCCATCTCGACCATGCCGACTGCGCCTTCGACGATGCGCTGGCGGGCGGCGATGATGGCGCCCGCCTGCTGGCGCTGCAGCATCGCGGCGGCAATCTCCGGCGCGTATGCGAGGTGGCTGATGCGCGCCTCGAGCACCTCGACGCCGGCCTTTGCCAGTCGGTCCTGGATCTCCTGCTTCAGGTGATCGGCGATCTTCGCCGTCGTGCCGCGCAACGACTCCTGGTCGTCGTGCGAGTCGTACGGATAGCTCGTGGCGAGGTTGCGCAGGGCGGCCTCGCTCTGCACGTGCACGTAGTTGTTGTAGTCGTCGACCTCGAACACGGCCTCGGCAGTGTCCACGACCTTCCAGACCACGACGGCGCCAATCTCGATCGGGTTGCCGTCGAGGTCGTTCACCTTCAGCTTGGAGGACTCGAAATTGCGGACGCGGGTGGAGACCTTGTGCTTGGTGTACAGGGGATTGGCCCACCGCAGGCCGGGGACGCGCACGGTGCCGACGTACGCGCCGAACAACTGCAGGACGCGTGCTTCGTTGGGCGCAACCGTGAACAGCCCCGCCAGGACGATGAGCGAGACCACCACCAGGACAATCGCTCCGACGGCGCCAGTGCCGTCGTCCTGCCGGATGGCCGAGATGAGCCAGAACACGGCGAGCCCGATGCCGATCAGTCCCGCAACAAGCATCACGGCGCCGTTTGTGACCTGACGTTCACGCTCGCGAATCATCGAGTTCAGCTCCTGCGAAAGGCCCCGGCCGCTCCGGGGTGCGGCCGATCCACGACCGCTGTGGGCGACATCAAATTGATATCACATTGGTATCGTACGTCAATGCAGGGCGATTCGTTCCCCAGTCGGGCGGGATGCGTCGGCGGTCCAGCCATGCGGGTGCGCCGCCGTGGCAGTTGGCGCACGTGGTGCCGCATCGCGCGGCCAGGGGAGAGGCGGCGTCGGGACGCGGCCCCGCGACACCAACGGGATGGCCTGGGAGATGGTCCGCGCGTGACGACGGGCGGCGGGTACACCCGACGAGGCGCGACAGCCAGGGCCGTGCTCTTCAGGCCGCGTCGCGTATCGCGGAAGCTCCTGCTTCCGCGATACGGGCGTCGACCGCCGGGATCGCG
>JAEYZV010000254.1 GCA_023427865.1 Acidobacteriota bacterium | reverse complement strand
TACAGCCGAATCAAGCCCGGTGATTACGTAGTGCTGCACCTTCACGACGGCACACGGGCTGCGTTTGCCGTGCAAACTGTGGACGGAAACGGCATCGTGGCGGAGGACGGAACACGTTATCCGAACGCCCACATCAGGAAGGCGCAAGTCCGGGTGATGACCACGCGCGAGGCGATCGTAGTCAGCGCACTGGTAGCGGGTGGCGTGGTCCTTGTCATGGTCGCCTTGGCATATGGCAGCGTCATGGAGGGGATGTTCTAAGCTCGCCCTCGGCGAAGACGGATGCTTGCGTCAGCTCGAGTTTCCGGAGCGGATAACGGCCGCTGGCTAGCGGGCCCCACCCCGTTGCACCCAGCTCATTCCATCCGGGTTGTTCAGTCCGCCGATCTCCGCAATGACGGAAAAGCTCGCGAGGTCAACCACCGCGACTTTGTTCATGGCGCTGACCGCCACGAATGCGCGCCGCCCATCCGGGGTCATCTGCATCCCCTCGCTGCCGCCGCCGACGTCGATCCGCCGTACCTCCCGCCGGGCCACCGCGTCGTAGACAATCACCTCGCGACCGCGCAGATCCGCGACCAGCACGTGGCGGCCATCCGGAGTGAACTTGAGGCGGTTGGCATACGTGGTCGGCAACCGAATCGTGTGAACCACCGCCGCGGAGGCCACATCGATCACAGAGAGGGTGCGGTCGCGCACGTTGGCCACCCACAACTCCCTCTCGTCAGGCGAGAGATCCAGCCCTTCGGCACCCGCACCTGTCGCAATCACGCGCATCACCCAGTCGCCACCAGTCGCAGCAGCACCGGCAACGCCGGGGCGCACGTCCCGCTGGAAGAGGGTGGCCGTCCCGGGACCCGTTTCAGTGGTGAAGATCCGGCTCCCGTCCCGCGAGGTCACGATCATGTGGGACTGCGGCCTGCCGGTCCCGAGCACCCACTCGATCCGGCGCGCGGCGGGGTCGTATCGACCGATGATGCGCGTGCCTTCATTGGCGAAATACAGCTTCCCGGCCGCGAACCAGAGACCGTGCACTGCCCCCAACGGCCCGAGGTCGATCGCCTTCACCTGCTCTCGAGTCACGAGGTCGATCACCGTGATGGCCCGCGCTCCCGAGTTCGAGACGTACGCGTGTCGGCCGTCGGTGGCGACTTCGTGCGGATTCGGGTTCGCCGGGACCCTCGCCACGATCTGCAGCGCAGCGGGGTCGATGATGGCCAGCAGCGCACCGCTCTTCTCTCCCACCACGAGCAGTTCCCGCACGTCGGGGTTCTGCGCCAGGAGCGGCTGTGCACCCGCACCGCCAAGCCACCCAACGACCACGGCCACGGTCAGCATCTTTCTCATGACTCACGTCGCTTGGATCGCCAGTTCACGAACGCGGAGGAACACGCGCCGCGCGTGCGGTGCATCGTTCGCACAGCCAGTCTCCGGTTTCATCGTTGCCAATCGTATCAGCGGGGGTACACCGCGGGTTGCAGCACATGGGGTGCTCCAACTGCCGGTCGGGTGCTGGCGGTCCAACTGCTAGCGCCGGTGGTAAATCGGACCTTCGTGTGGCGTGCGCCCCCTGCAGGTGGGCAGGAGGCGGCTGAGGACTATCCAGCCTACCGGAGGTGTTGCTCCTCGTACCCTGTGGGCTGTGGTAGCCCAGCAACGGCTGAACCGCGAACGTCGGCACGACAAGAGGGCGACGTGGGACGAGATCGAGGCGCTCCTGAAGAAGCGTGGGAGCCGCGGGAAGGCGATAGGCGTTCCTTCTCGCTTGCCACGGCTGGACCCGATGCGTCCGAACCGCTCCGGTGGTGCTGGCGACGATTGCCGAGGCCGATCCCCGAAACCGCGCATGGCGCGACGTGCTACCGCCTGGGAGCGCCGCGAAGAAACTGGCCAAGCATCAAGGCCAGGTACGCCATGCCGAGCAGGCCGACGAACGCGATCACGTCCGGGATGCCGATGACCATGGCCGAGGATAGGGCGAGGCAGCAGCAACGTCAACGCGGCCGGCGAAGGCCGAAGGCCGACCGACGAAGGCCGTCGGATAATCAGCAGGTGCAGACCCTCGTCCAACCGGAGCAACCGGACCTGCGGGCATGAGCGACCTGCTGCTCCTCCTCGTGCTCATCCTGATCAACGGCGTCTTCGCGATGTCGGAGATCGCCCTCGTCAGCTCGCGCAAGGCGCGGCTGCAGCAGTTGTCTGCCGAAGGGGTGCGCGGGGCTGGTCGGGCGCTGGCGCTGGCCGACGATCCCACGCGCTTCCTCTCCACCGTGCAGGTCGGCATCACGAGCATCGGCATCCTCAGCGGCGCCGTCGGTGAATCAGCCGTGGCCCTGCGGCTGCGAGGAGTGCTCGAACAGGTACCGGCGCTGGCGCCACATGCCCCGTGGTTGTCGATGCTGCTGATGGTCGTCAGCCTGACCTACGTGTCGCTGATCCTTGGCGAACTCGTGCCCAAGCGCCTCGGGCTGACCTCGCCGGAACGCATTGCCGCCTTCGCCGCCGGGCCGATGGCGGTGCTCGCCCGCATCGCCAGGCCGATCGTGGCGCTCCTCACCGCGTCCACCGACCTCGTGCTGACGCTGCTGCGCGTGCCACGCGGACCCGGCCCCAGCACGAGCGACGAGGAGATCAGCCTGCTGATGGCGCAGGGGGCAGCCGAAGGCGTGTTCGAGCCTGCCGAGCACGCGCTCGTGAGCAACGTCCTCCGCCTCGACGACCGCTACGTGGGCGCGATCCTGACGCCGCGCGCCGACATCGTGTGCCTCGACGTCGAGCGGTCGTGGGAAGACAACGCCGCGCTGCTGGAGGGCAGCCCCCACTCGGTGCTGCCGGTGTGCCGTGGCGGGCTCGACGACGTGATCGGCGTGGTGCGCTCGTCGAAGGTGCTGCGCAACGTGCTGCGCGGCGAGACCGTGGACCTCGAGGCGCTGGCCAGCCCTGCGCTCTTCGTCCCGCGTTCGGCCACGCTGATGGCGCTGCTCACGCAACTCAAGCAGATGCACACGCCGGTTGCGCTGGTGGTCGACGAGTTCGGCAGCGTGGACGGCCTCGTGAGCCTCACCGACGTCACCGCCGCCATCGTCGGCCGCCTCCCAGAGACCGTGGGTGAGGATCCGCTGATCGTCAGGCGCGACGATGGGACGTTCCTCGTGGACGGGACCGTGGAAATCGACGCGCTTGCGGACGAACTTCGCTTCGTGCCCGACGAAAGCAGCCGGCTGCACTACCACACGCTGGGCGGCCTGGCGATGCACGCGCTGGCCCGCGTGCCGCGCACCGGCGACGTGTTCGAGAGCGGCGGCTGCCGCTTCGAGATCATGGACATGGACGGCCACCGCGTCGATCGCGTACTCGTCACTCCCGGACCGGGAAACCCGGGCGGCGAGCGCGAATGAGCGCCGGTACAATCCCGGGGTGACGTCCTCTGCGACCGCTGCAGGCCGGGTGAGCCTGCTCCTGGCCCTGCTCCTGACGCCAACAACCGCCACCGCCCAGGTCCCGCTGCCCGGGCACGTCGTCGACGAGCACGAACGAATCGAAGAGCCGAGCGACATCCCCGCGACGCCGCCGACGTGGCGCGGCGCGGTGGAGGACTCGCTGCGGCTGCTGCTCATCGAGCACGGCACGCGCGTCGCCTTCCAGCACAAGACGCGCGTCGAGTTGTCAGGCCCGTTCTTCAAGGACTACAGGCGTTCGGCGAAGATGCCGCGCACGTGGTCGGACGGCGATCACTGGACCATCAACTACATCGGCCACCCGATTCACGGCGCGGCGGCCGGTTACATCTGGCTCGATCACGAGGACGGCGCGCACGACCCCGCAATTGGCTGGTCCACCGAGTACTGGGCGAGCCGGGCCCGCGCCTTCGCGTGGGCGACGGGTTACAGCGTGCAGTTCGAGTTCGGTCCCTTCAGCGAGGCGAGCATCGGCAACGTGGGGCTGCGTCCGAACACCACCGGATGGGTCGACCACGTGGTGACGCCGGTCGGCGCGCTGGGCTTCATGGTGGCCGAGGACGCGCTCGACCGCTACGTCGTCCGCTGGGTCGAGCGCAGGACGACGAACCGGGTGTGGCGGGCGTCCGTGCGCATGCTGTTCAACCCGAGCCGCACGCTGTCGAACACGGCGCAGGGTCGTACGCCGTGGTACCGCCCGACGCGAGACCTGCTGCAGCGCTGAACGGCGTGCAGGGTCGGACGGCCGCTCCCGAAGGCAGCTTCAGAAGCACCTGCCTTGGGCCCAGTGAGCCCAGGTGCAGACGGCATAAGAAAGCGCGAGAGCTCGAGGCGGCCGTGGCCGTCCGGCGTGCGCATCATGGCAATCTCGACGCGCTGGTCGTCCAATCCACTGACACGTCCCGCCCATTCTCCTTCGACCATGGCTCGCCCTTCGAGCTCGAGGCCGAGCTCGAGAAAGAAATCGATCGTTGCTGTGAGGTCGTCGACGACAATGCCGACGTTGTCCATCCGTTGAAGCGCCGTGGATGCACTCTACAAGATCGTCGTCGGGATCGCAGAGTCGATCGAGTCTGCGTCGAAATGACGTCGACTTGGAGCGAAGGCGACCGGCAACGCAGCGGCGCTTAGCCTCCCCTTGCACGCCAATCAGTACTTGACTATACTGAACCATATGGTTCAGTATTCGGAGAACGGCCTCGACGCCTCGTTCGCCGCCCTCTCGGACGCCACCCGACGCGGCGTGCTCGAGCAGCTCGGACGCGCAGACGCGTCGATAACGGATCTAGCCGAGAAGTTCCACATGACCCTCACGGGCATGAAGAAGCACGTCGGCGTCTTGGAGCAGGCCGGCCTCGTCATGACGGAGAAGGTCGGACGCGTGCGAACCTGCAGGCTCGGTGCCCGCCGACTACAGGAAGAGACGGCATGGATCGAGAGGTACCGCCAGCTCTGGGAGGCGCGCTTCGACGAATTGGACAAGGTTGTCGAGGGATTGAAACGGAAGGAGAAGGTCGATGGTCGCAAGAGGAGAAAGTGAGCCCACACCCATGAAGAACCCCACGACGACGGAACGCACGTCCGACCGTGAGCTTGTCGTCACGCGAACCTTCAACGGTCCGGCGCGCATCTTGTTCGAGGCGTGGACCACGCCCGAGCTATTCAAACGGTGGTGGGTGCCGAAGTCGACCGGCATGTCCCTGCTTTCCTGCGAGATGGATGTTCGTGTCGGGGGCACGTACCGGTTGGTGTTCCGCCACGATGCTTTCCCAGAGCCCATGGCTTTCTTCGGTAGATACATCGAAGTGACACCGCACTCGCGCCTCGTCTGGACGAATGAAGAAGATGAGGGCGGTGGGCAGGTCACCACGGTGACCTTCGAGGAAAAAGGCGGCAAGACGCTGCTGGTCGTGCACGACCTCTATCCCTCGAAGGAAGCTCTCGACGGTGCCATCGCCTCCGAGAGTACAGGTGGGTTTGGCGAGCAGTTCGAGCAGTTGGACGAGCTTCTCGTCACCACGGGCGCGAGCGTCGAACGGTCGTGAAGTCGTCGACCTCCGACTCGGCCGCCTCGCTTGTCGCGACCCGGACGAGTATCCCGACGAGGTCGTGAC
>JAEYZV010000487.1 GCA_023427865.1 Acidobacteriota bacterium | reverse complement strand
TACCCGAGGTTGACGAGCGCCGACTGCAGGTCGGCGCGCACCGTGCCACCGGCTCCGCCCGCCTCGGCCGGGACCGGCAGCGCCGCCGGCAGCCGATCGCGGAGCTCGAGCACGCTGCGCTCGGCCGTCTTGCGGCCGATGCCCGGGATGGTCGTGAGCCGCGCCGGCTCGTTGCCCTGCACCGCCGCGACGAGGTCGCCGGGGGCGATGCCCGACAGCACCGCGAGCGCCACCTTCGGTCCGATGCCGTTGACCGAGATCAGCCGCTCGAAGATCTGCTGCTCGAGCGCCGTGAGGAAGCCGAAGAGCGCAATCTGCTCCTCGCGCACGTGCGTGTGCACTCGCAGCGCCAGCTCGCAGCCGACCTCGCCGAGGCTGCCGTAGGTCGAGAGCGGCACCTGCACGTCGTAACCGACGCCGTGCACGTCCACGATCAGACGGGCCGGCTGCTTGTCGACGAGCCGGCCGCGCAGCGCAGCAATCACCGGTGCTCCAGGTCCTCCGGCCGCAGCTGCCGCCAGCTCGTGACCCGACGCCCGCGGGCGAACGGCGACGCATCGGCAACGGGCACCGTTGCCGTCGCGGTGTGCGCGTGACACAACGCCACGGCGAGCGCGTCGGACACGTCGAGCGGCTTTGGCGGCGCCGACAGCCCGAGCAGCATCGTCACCATGCGCTGCACCTGCGGTTTCTCGGCGCGCCCGAACCCGACCACGGCGCGCTTGACTTCGGCCGGCGCGTACTCGACCACCGGCAGCCCCTGCTGCGTCGCGGCAAGCAGCATCACGCCCCGGGCGTGCGCCAGGGCGAAGGCGCTGCGGGAGTTCAAGCCGTGGAAGAGCGACTCGATGGCCACGCAGTCGGGGCGCGCGTCGGCCAGGCGTTCGGCGAGTTCGAGGTAGAGGACCTGCAGCTTCTCGGGAAAGGCGCTCCGGGCGGGTGGCACGATGGCGCCGCTGCAGACGAGGCCCCAGCGTGCGCCGCTGGCCTCGATGCAGCCGTAGCCCGTACGGACCGAACCGGGGTCGATCCCGAAGATCTTCACGCGAGCGACGCCTCGATCTCCTTTTCCTCGATGTCGAAGTTCGACCACACCTGCTTGACGTCGTCGTGGTCGTCGAGGGCGTCCATCAGCTTGAGCATCTGCTGGGCGGTCTTGCCCTCGAGCTTTATCGTGTTCTTGGGCAGCATCGCCATCGCCTGGGCGCTCGACGGTTCGATCGACAACGCCTTGACGGCCTCGAGGACCGCCTCGTAGCTGGGCACCTCGGTGGTGATCTCCCAGCTGTCGCCGTCCTCGCTCATGTCCTCGGCACCCGCGTCGAGCACCGCCGCCATCAGCTGCTCCTCGTCGACCTGCGCCTTCTCGACGACGATGTAGCCCTTGCGCTCGAACATCCAGGCGACGCTGTTGGTCTCGCCGAGGCTGCCGCCGTTCTTGGTGAGCAGGTGGCGGAGCTCGCCCACCGTGCGGTTGCGGTTGTCGGTGAGCGTCTCGATGATCACCGCGGCGCCACCGGGACCGTAGCCCTCGTACGTGATCTCGTCGTAGCTGACGCCTTCTTCCTCGCCGGTGCCCCGTCGGATTGCCCGTGCGATGTTGTCGTTGGGCATGTTCACCGACTTGGCCTCGGCGATCACCGTGCGCAATCGGGGGTTCATCCCGGGGTCGCCACCGCCATTACGGGCCGCGACGGACAGCTCCTTGATGATGCGCGTGAAGACCTTGCCGCGCTTGGCGTCGAGCGCGCCCTTCTTGTGCTTGATCGTGTGCCATTTCGAGTGGCCGGACATCGCGTGGTACTCCTCGGCAGTGCGTCGAAAACCTCGGGATCTTAGCATGCGGGCCTGGTGGCCGGCGGCGCGCCGACCTCCGTGGCAGACGGCCCGCTGGGACAGCGGGCCCTACCTGGGCTTGCGGGCGAGGAGGAGCCAGACGTCGGCGCGGCGGTCCCACTCGGCGCCCCGGTAGTCGCCGAGCACGGCCTCGACGCCGAAGCCCGCCCGCTCCACGCGTCTCGCGATCGCGGGCAGCGGCAGGGTGCGGAACCGGATCGTGAACGGCGTCACCTGCCGCGACGCGCCGCGGCCCTCGATGTACTCCTGCTCGAACGTCGTCAGGCCCCTGGCGCGGTCCTGCCGGACCGTCTCGCGGAGGGTGATCGGCAGTCCCCGCGGCCCCTCGGGACTGAAGAAGACCACCCTCCGTGTGTACTCCCGCCATTTCGGGACGTCAGGCACGAGGTCGATGCCGAAGATGCCGCCCGGCTCGAGCACGCGCCAGGCCTCCTTGATCGCGCGCGACAGCAGCACGTCGCTCAGCAGCGATTGCAGCAGCCCGTAGGGGGCCATCACGAGCTGGAAGCTGTCGTCGGCAAACGGCAACCGGGTCACGTCGCCGCGCGCAAGCGGCGGTGGGACGGCGCGGGCGCGGCGCGCGCGCGGCCGCACGCGCCGAAGCATCTCCTCCGTGTAGTCGACACCGACGATGGCGGCGCCTGCCTTGCGAAGCGGCACCGTGAGCCGTCCCGTGCCGCTCCCGAGTTCGAGCACGCGCCCGCCGGTCTGCGCCGCGAGTTGTTTCCAGAACGCCAGGTCGCGACGCCCCATCGTGCGGGCGTTCTCCCAGTCGTAGAACGGCGCGTAGGCGCCCCAGCCTTCGTGTCCAGCAACCATGACGCAGGTAACAGGTTCTCAGATTCCAGGTAACAGGGGGACAAGGCTCAGGAGACCAGGAGACCAGGAAACCAGGAGTTCAGGAGCCCAGGCGTTCAGGAGTTCACGAGGCTACGGGGTCAGGCTTCCTCAGCGCGGACGTTGGGCGAGCGTGGCGATGAGCAGCGCGTGCTGCACCTCGACGAACGCGGGGCCCTGGGCGCGGGCGTCCTCCTCGTACGCCTGGAGCGACGCGAGCAGCCGCCGGCCTTCCTCCTCACGCCCGGGCGCACTGGCGAGCGCGGCAAGGATACGGCGACGCGCTTCCCAGACGCCGGGCGGCGGGGCACCGAGCCGACTCTCAGGCACGGGCAGCGGCTCCACCGACAGGGGCTCCAGGCCCGCATCACGCAGCCAGGACACGACCTGGACGCCAAGGCGCTCGGGCGCGCCCGGGACCGCGTCGCGGTGCCAGCGCCCCAGCGTCTCGCGCGCAACCGCGTAGGCGGCTTCGCCTGCGGCCGACGCGCTATGCCAATACCGCGCCTCGTGGTCGGGTTCGACGACCAGGAGTCGCCCGCCGGGACGAAGCAGGCCGGCCAATGTGTGCGCCGCGGTTTCGGCATCCGACAGGTGCTGCAGCACGCCGAGGCACAGGACGGCATCGGCCGAATCGGGCCGGAGCGGGAGGTGGCGCAGGTCGCCGGCCAGCGCGCGCAGGCGAACGCCGACGTCGGCGCCGAGATCGCGGGTGTGACGCGCCCGCGCGGCATAGGCGTCGATCGACACCACGTCGAGCCCCGGGGTGGCGAGTGCCAGCGCCACGTCGATCTCGCCGTTGCCGCACCCGATGTGAATCAGCCGCTCCCCCGGATCACAGCGCAGGTGACTGCTCACCCAGTGCGTCCAACGGGCCGTCCACCAGCGGTCGCGCAGGTGCTTGAGCGTGTAGGAGGTCAGGGCGTCGATGTCACGTGACATGGCGGTTACGGGAGGCGATTACAGATCCGGGCGCGCGCGTCGAATACCTGAAGGCGGGAATCCCCGCCTGGCAGCCGGAGCACCTCGCCCGGGCCGGTGCCGACGAACCTCTTCAAAGGTACGAGTCTTGCCGTGCCCATCGACGACATGATCGCATCCCGTGACTCCACCCGGGGACTGACCGTCATCGAACTGCTGGTGGTGCTGACCATCTGCGCGGTGCTGATGGCGGTCGGCACGCCCATTCTCCGCGGCGCCATGGTGGAGCAGCGCCTGAACTCCGGGGCCACCGACATCAGCGGCGCGCTGTCGGAAGCACGCCGCGAGGCGTTCCGCACGAGCGAGGTCGCCCGCGTCGAGGTCGACCCCGCCGATGGGCGCATCTCCGTGTTCTCCCGCGACGTGCAGGCGAACGCCGTGGTCGAGCGCCGCCGGATGTACCTGCCGGCTGGCGTCGTCTTCAACAACGTGGCCGCCGTGACGAGCTACACGTTCGACACCCTCGGCCGGCCCGCCGCCCTCCCGATGACGGTGCAGCTCCGGAGCGTCACCACTGGCGTGGTGCGAACCGTGACGGTGCTCGGGTCGGGTCGCGTCTCAATCACGTAAGGACATGCTCATGCCACGTTCACGCGTCTGTTTGCCCGCCTGGCGCCTGCGGATCCGGGCACAGGGTGGAGACGAGCGGGGGTTCGGCCTCGTCGAATCGGTGATGTCGATGGGGATCGCCGCCGCCGGCCTGCTCGCGGTGGC
>JAEYZV010000176.1 GCA_023427865.1 Acidobacteriota bacterium | reverse complement strand
ATGCGATGGAGCGCGAAGACAGCCGCTGCGCGCGTCTCGGCATCCGACGCCGTCCGCCGGGCCGCGGCGAGCACCGGAATGGCCGGACCGCCGGCACGCACCAGCGCCTCGAACGCGCGGTCGCGCACGACGGGCCGGCGGTCGGCGAGCATTCCCCCGAGGCGCGCCGGCGAGAGCGAGGCGAACGGGATCTGCAGGCCGCGCGGGTCGGCGATCGGCGGCGCGCCAACCCGCCTGATGCGGTAGATGCCGCCGGCGACGTCGGGCTTGGCGACGCGAGAGAGTGGACAGCCCTTGATGAACCAGCCGCCCGTCTCGATGACGATCAGGCTGCCATCGGCGTCCTGCAGGACGTCGGTCGGGTGCGAGTCGGCGCTGCTCGACGTCACGAACGGCAGGTCCTCCGTGCGGTACGTCGAGCCCTCCGTCGTCACGACGTGCCGCATCACGCGGCCGGTGTTGAACTGCGCGCTGAACAGGTTGCCGTGGAAGTCGCCGCCGAACACGTCGCCGCGGTAGCGCTCGAGTCCGGAGGGCGCCACGCGTGCGAGCGTCGTCATGGGTGGCAGCAGGTCGCCCGTGAGCGGCAGCCGGTCAGCGGCGATCACCTCGTGCGGCTTCGGGTAGACGCCGCCCTCCACCCAGTGCATCAGCGCGTCGCGCACCCCGTCGCGCGGCTCGACGAAGTAGGTCATCGTCCCGATGCTGTCGCCGGACGGCGTGAAGACGATCTCGATCGAGTTGTCGAAGCCGCCGCCGGCAATCCACTCGAGCCCGCTGCCATCGGGGCGCACGCGCCAGATCCGTGCGCCCTTCCCCTCGACGATGTCGCCTTCCTTGCGCGTGATGCGGAAGCCGCGGCGCGCGTCGGTCAGGTACAACCACCCGTCGGGACCGAGGAAGGGCCCGCCGAGTGCCGCGCCGTTGACGTTCAACGTCCATCCGGTAAGCACCGTCTCACGCTCGTCGGCGACGTCGTCTCCGTCGGTGTCCTTCAGGCGCAGCAGGTGGGGCGCGGCAGACACGAAGAGGCTGCCGTCCACGAAGGCGCCGCCCTTCGGGAAGGGCAGTGCATCGGCATAGATGACGCTGCGGTCGTACCGGCCGTCGCCATCGACGTCCTCGAGCATGCGGATGTGGTACGAGGGGTCGGCGAGCATCTCCTCGGTGGTCATCGTGTTCGGCTCGGTGGACTCGAACACGAAGAGACGTCCGCGCTCGTCTTGCACGCCGAACATCGGGTACGACAGCAGATCCGGCCCGGCTATGCGTTCGATCGTGAAGCCCTCGGGCACGCGCAGGTGCGGCACGTCGGAGGTCCACGGCTGGCGAAGCGCGTGGCTCGACGAGGCGAACAGCGAGAGGAGGAGGGCGGGCAGGAGTGCTGCCAGTCGTGCTGGAGGTCTCGTGAAGCTCATGGTCGCAGGCCTACAGCCTACCGCGAGCATCACGTCGGCGTCGCCGATTCCCGGTTCCGCGCCGGCTCTCCTAGAATTCCTGGAGATGCCCACGCGCGAGCCGGATCCGGTGCGCAGTCTGCTGTTCCCCGCCGTCGTGCTGATCGTGGGCCTGCTCGCGACATGGGCCACGGGAGCAGCGCTGCGTGCGTCGGTGCAGGCGCAGGACGCCGAGCGGTTCGAGTGGGCGGCCGACGGCCTGCACGACAGCATCACCCAACGCCTCGACGCCTATCTCGCCATGTTGCGGGCAGGCGCGGGCGTCTTCACGCGCCCCGGGATGCCCACCGCCGATCAGTTCGCCGTGTTCGTCGAGCGCCTGCAGCTCGAGGAGGCGTATCCGGGCGTGCAGGGCATCGGCTTCGCCGTCCGGGTGTCCGAGGCGGCGGTGCCCGGTCTGGTCCGGACGCGCGCCGCGCAGAATGCTCCGGAGTTCACGGCCTGGCCCGACGACCCGCGGCCCGAGCTCTACCCCATCCTCTTCCTGGAACCGATGGACCGGCGCAACCGTGCCGCGCTCGGCTACGACATGTTCACCGAACCGACCCGCCGCGCCGCGATGGAGCAGGCCCGCGACAGCGGCGGTCCGGCTGCGTCGGGCCCGGTGACGCTCGTGCAGGAGATCGACGAGGAGAAGCAGGCCGGATTCCTCATCTATCTTCCCGTCTACGACGGCCGGGGCGTCCCCCCCACCGTCGAACAGCGCCGCGAGCGGCTTCGCGGCTTCGTGTACAGCCCGTTCCGGGCTGGCGATCTCTTCGAAGGCATCCTCGGCCGCAACCCGCGGCCGCGCGTGGCCTTCACGATCCACGATGGCGCCCCGGAGGCCGGCGATTTCCTGTACGGCACGGACATGCCGGAGGCGCCGCGCTTCTCCGCGACCCGCTCGATCGTCGTGGGCGGGCGCGAGTGGGTCATGTCGATCGTGTCGACCCCTGCCCTCGACGAGAGCTCCGGCGTCGGCCTGGTGCCCTACGTCCTGATGTCGGGCTCCGCGATCACGCTGCTGCTGACAGGACTCGCGGCGCTGCAGGCGCGCGCGCGCCTCCGCGCGGAGCGGTCGGAGGCCCGCGCCGAGGACGCCTCACTCCGGCTCGCGCGCGAAGCCAACCTCAAGGACGAGTTCCTCGCGACACTGAGTCACGAGCTGCGCACGCCGATGAACGCGATCGTCGGCTGGGCGCACCTGCTCGTCACCGAGCAGCTCGACGAGCGCACCAGGCAAAAGGCTTCGGAGAGCATCCAGCGCAACGCGCTGCTGCAGTCGCGGCTCATCGAGGACCTGCTCGACATGAGCCGCATCGTCTCCGGTCAGGTGCGATTGGATGTGCGTCCGCTGGACATGCGCGACGCCGTCGAGTCGGCCGTCGACGTGGTCCGCCCGACCGCCAATGCCAGGGGCGTGGCGCTCGCCATCCGCTCGGCTCCCGGCGCCATGGTGATCGCAGACCCGACGCGCATGCAGCAGGTGCTGTGGAACCTGCTCAGCAATGCCATCAAGTTCACGCCAGCGGGGGGAACGGTCACCGTGACCCTCGACGCGGCCGAGGCGGTCGTCGTCACGGTGCACGACACGGGCATCGGTATCACGCCGTCGTTCCTGCCGCACGTCTTCGATCGTTTCCGGCAGGCCGACGGCACGACCACTCGCGAGCACGGCGGACTGGGCATCGGTCTCGCGATCGTGAAGACGCTTGTCGAGATGCACGGGGGGAAGGTCCGCGCCGCCAGCGGTGGGCATGGCACCGGCGCCTCGTTCACCGTGTGGCTGCCGAGGATGGCGAAAGGCGAGACCGAGGGGATCGGCCTCGCCGGCGGCATCAACCCTTGAAAGCCTTGTTGACGGCGTCCCAGTTCACCACGTTCCACCACGCGGCGATGTAGTCGGGGCGCTTGTTCTGGTACTTGAGGTAGTAGGCGTGCTCCCACACGTCGAGGCCGAGCAGCGGCGTCTTGCCCTCCATCAGCGGGCTGTCCTGGTTGGCCGTGCTGGTCACTTCGACGCCGGAGTTGCTCTTGACCAGCCACGCCCAGCCGCTCCCGAAGCGCCCGGTCGCCGCCTTCGTGAAGGCTTCCTTGAAGGCATCGAAGCTGCCGAACGTCGCGTCGATGGCCTCGGCAACCGCGCCGGTCGCGGGTCCGCCGGCGTTGGGCGCCATCAGGGTCCAGAACAGCGCGTGGTTGGCATGTCCGCCGCCGTTGTTGCGGACGGCCGTGCGGATGTCCTCGGGAATCGCACTCAGGTCGGCAATCAACTGCTCGACGGGCTTGCCCTGCAGTTCCGGATGCTTCTCGAGCGCGGCGTTGAGGTTGTTCACGTACGTCTGATGATGCTTCCCGTGGTGGATCTGCATCGTCTGCTCGTCGATGAACGGCTCGAGGGCGTTGTGGGCGTACGGAAGCTGAGGCAGTTCATGGGGCATCGCTGGGGATCTCCTTGAGGACGTGGCGGCGTGCAGCCTGCAGCCTGCAGCCTGCCCTATTGGCGACGACGTTACCTGTTCCTGCAGGCGTGGGGCCGCAGCCGGGGGCCGCGGGCCGGGTAAGCCGCCGTCTACTGAATCGTGAGCATTCTATCGAGCGCCACCTTCGCCCAGTGCTTGGTGGGCTCCGGGACGACGATACGGTTGTGCACGACGCCGTCGAGCATGCCTTCGAGCACCCAGAGCAGGTGATTGGGCGACACGCGGAACATCGTCGAGCACAGGCAGCCGAACTGATCGAGCGTGACGACCTTCTTGCCCGGCGCCACCTCGTTGGCGAGGCGATTCACGAGGTGGATCTCGGTGCCGACCGCCCAGACCGAGCCGGGTTCGGACTCGCGGACCCGCTTCAGGATGTGCTCGGTCGAGCCCGATTCGTCGGCCGCCTGCACCACCGCCAGCGGAACCTCGGGATGCACGATCACGCGGATGGCCGGGTACTGCTTCCGGATGTTGGCGATCTGCGCCACGGTGAAGCGCGTATGGACCGAGCAGTGGCCCTTCCAAAGGATGAGCCGCGCCTGCTCGAGTGCCTCCGGCTGATGACCGCCGCCGAGTTCTTCGGGATCCCAGACGACCATCTGGTCGAGCGGCACGCCCATCTTCCAGGCTGTGTTGCGGCCGAGGTGCTCGTCGGGCATGAAGAGGATGCGCCGCCCACGCGCCCAGGCCCACTCGAGCGTCGCTCTCGCATTGCCCGATGTGCACACCGTGCCGCCGCGCTCGCCGACGAACGCCTTGATGGCGGCAGAGGAGTTGATGTAGGTCACCGGCACGACGTCGCCGATCCCCATCGCCTCGAGTTCCTTCCAGCAGATCTCGAGCTGCTCGATGTCGACCATGTCGGCCATCGAACAGCCGGCGGCCAGGTCGGGCAGGCTCACCTGCTGGTGGTCGGCACCGAGGATGTCGGCGCTCTCGGCCATGAAGTGGACGCCGCAGAACACGACGTACTCGGACTGCTGGCGGGCCTTGCACTCGCGCGACAGCTTCCACGAGTCGCCGACGACGTCGGCGTGGACGAGGACCTCGTCGCGCTGGTAGTGATGGCCGAGGATGAGGAGGCGATCGCCGAGCTGCCGCCGCGCCTCGCGGATGCGCCGATCCATCTCGTCGAGATCGAGCCGCAGGTAGCGGTCGGGCAGCGGCTGGCGCTGCGACAGGCTCGACTGCTCGTACTCGGTCAGGACCTTGACATCCATCTCGATCCCGATCCTAGCACCGCCGGTCTATACTGAATCTCTGCCCGTTCAGGAGGGGTCATGGCACAGGCCACGCATGCCGGCGAAGGACGCAAGCCCGAAGAGTTCCGCAACTACGAAGCCGAGGCGCGGAGCACGGTCAAGGAGTTCTACCGGCTGAACCACACGAACCAGACGCTGGAGTTCGTGCTCGGGAAGAAGAAGGAGTACCTGTCGCTCGACCGCATGGAGATGACCGTGTGGGAGGCGCTCGAGTATCTCGAGCAGCTGGTCGACGACAGCGATCCCGACGTCGATTTCACGCAGATCGAGCATGCGATGCAGACCGCCGAGGCGATCCGTGCGGCCGGTCAGCCGCGCTGGTTCCAGCTCACGGGCCTCGTGCACGACCTCGGCAAGATCCTCTGCATCTGGGGTGAGCCGCAGTGGGCGGTGGTGGGCGACACGTTCGTCGTCGGCTGCCGGTTCTCCGACAAGTGCGTGTACCCCGAGTTCTTCGAGTTGAATCCCGACTCGAAGAACCCGCAGTACATGACCGAGAACGGCATCTACGAGCCGCAGTGCGGGCTCGACAACGTGCACCTCTCGTGGGGGCACGACGAGTACATCTACCACGTGTTCAAGGAGCACATCCCGCAGGGTGGCCTGTACGCGCTGCGGTACCACTCGTTCTACCCGTGGCACAAGG
>JAEYZV010000132.1 GCA_023427865.1 Acidobacteriota bacterium | reverse complement strand
GGATTGGGGATTCGGGATTCGGGGGTGGGGATTCGGGATTCGGGATTCGGGACTCGGGGTGAGCGTCTGCACCGTGGACGCCAGCGCGAGCACGGCCAGGCACGCGAGCACCGGCCCGAGTGCGCGCGGCGACCGCTTCATGCCGGCGCGTTCTTCAACGCGTCACGCGTGAGCGCCTGCACGGCGAGCACCATCGACTTCAACCCGAGTCCCTTGCCCATCGAGATGTTCTGCCGGAACACGCGTTCGACGATGCCGGGGTCGAGCGCGAGGACGTCCTCGGCCGGTTGGCCCGAGTAGATGGTGTCGAGGATCACGGCGAGCGCCCGCGCCGAGATTCCGCTCGGATTCTCGACGGCAAAATCGAGCTTCACCGTGCGATCCGGGTTCAGCCGCGACCAGACGTAGACCTCCGACTCGCACTGCGGCACCTGATGGCTCTTCGGGAACGGCCGCGACGCGATCTCGGCCGGCACCTCGCGGAACTTGTCGGCGAACCCGATCAGCAGGTCGGCCCGGCTGGCCGGGTCGCTGAACATGTCGAGCGTTTCCTGGAGTTCGTCGAGTTTCTCTTGCGTGGTCATGACTGTGTCAGTCTCGGCCTTCGGCGGGCGGCCGTCGGCCTTCGATCACCGCTCCGGTCCCTTCTCCACCGGCACGCCGACGAGGTTGCCCCACTCGGTCCAGCTGCCGTCGTAGTTCCTGATCTTCTCGAAGCCGAGGAGGTACTTCAACGTGAACCATGTGTGGCTGCTGCGCTCGCCGATGCGGCAGTACGCGATCGTCTCGGCCGAGGGATCGAGCTTCTTCTCCTCGAGGTAGATCGCGCGCAGCTGGTCGGCAGGCTTGAACGTCCCGTCCTCCGGGTTGACGGCCCGTGCCCACGGGACGCTTCTGGCGCCGGGGATGTGGCCGCCGCGGAGCGCGCCTTCGTTCGGGTATTCGGGCATGTGCAGCTTCGCCCCCGTGAACTCGTCGGGTGAACGGACGTCCACCAGCTGCCCGCCGCGCTCCATGTGCGAAAGCACCCGCTCACGGAACGCACGATGGCTGTCGTCGTGCCGGGCGGTCGGCACCGGGTACGAGGACGGCTCGTAGGCCGGCACGTCACGGGTCAGCGGACGCCCTTCCTTCTCCCACTTCAGGCGCCCGCCATCGAGGACCTTCGCGTTCGTGTGGCCGAGCAGCTGGAACACCCAGAACGAGTAGGTCGCCCACCAGTTGTTGCGATCGCCATAGAAGATCACCGTCGTCTCTGGAGTGATGCCGAAGCGAGACATGAGCGCGGCAAACGCCTCGGGCGCGATGTAGTCGCGTCGCAGCGGGTCGTTCAGGTCCGTCGTCCAGTCGATCTGCACCGCGCCGGGAATGTGCCCGGACGGGTAGACGAGCGGATCCTCGTTGGACTCGACGAGCCGGACCTTCGAGTCCTGCAGGTGCTCGGCCACCCAATCGGTGGAGACGAGCGCTTCGGGATGGGCATAGCCCTTATCGGCAATGGACACGGGGACTCCTTGGAATTTCAGAATTGCAGAATTGCAGAATTTCAGAATGGCACGGGCGTGGGGACCTCACAGTGGACGGCGCTCCCCGCACATGCCTTCGAGGCAGCACCAATCTCTGACACTCTGGGTGAAATTCTGCAATTCTGCAATTCTGCAATTCCGTAACTCCTTCCCTACTCCGCTTCCTGCCGTCGTGCGCCGACGACGAAGGTGACCACGGCGATGCCGAGCAGGATGGCGCACGGGATCGCCATCTCCGCTGCGCTGAACTCCCGCCAGATCGCGCCTTCGAGCGCGAGGATCGCCCAGCGAACCGGGCTCAGGTAGCTCAAGCCGGCGAGCCAGGGCGGCATCACCATCAGCGGGATCATGGCCCCTCCCAGCAGGAACAACGGCATCATCACGGCCGGCCCCATGCCGCCGATGCCATGCTCGGAGTGCGCCATCGAGGCGAGCAGCAGGATGATGCCCACAAACGCCGCCGCCGTGCACGCGATCGCCACGCCGAGTCCCAGCCACCACGACGGCCGAACGCCGAACGCCGCCACGCCGAGCAACAGCAGCAGCGCCTCGACGATGAGGATGGCGAAGAACGCCGCGAACGACTTGCCGGCAAGCACCTGTGCTCTCGACACCGGTGCCACCTGGAGCCGCACGAGCGTGCCGCGCACCCGCTCGGACACGAACGTGGTGCCGAACGCCATCACGCAGCCGAAGACGGCCCACAGCATCGCCATCGGGAACGTGACGTCGTAGCCGTTGCGCGGGCCCTCGGCCGACTGCCGCTGGACGTCCTGCATCGTGATGTGCAGGGGCTCGAAACTGCCCCCGCCGGCCGTCGCGCCACCACCCTGTTGCGCGTCCTGCGACTCCAGGAACGCGTCGAGCTGCCCGAGGAACGTCTCGAGCGCCGGCTGGCCGGCCGCGCCGCCGCCTTTGCGCAGCTCCTCCAGCGCGGCCTGCACGTTGCCACGGCTCGCGCCGGGATTCGTGAACAGGGCCTGCAGACGCTCGGCGCCCTGCTGCATCAGCAGTCCCTCGATCATGCCGCGCTCGGCCTGCCGGCTCGGATCGATGTGCACCTCGACTTCCGGCGGCGAACCGTAGAACAGGCGCTCCGACGCGTCGCCGAAGCCCGGACGCAGGATCACCGCGGCCGTCCGCGCCCCCCGCCGCACTGCGTCGATCCCCTCGCCACGCGTGGCACGCACCGCATCGAAGGTGTCGCGGGCGAGCAGCTGCGCGGCGAACGCCGACGAGGCAGGCGAGCCGTCCTCGTCGGCGACCGCGATCGCGATGCGCGCCGAGGCGCGGTTGCTGCCGCCGAAGAGCACGCCGAACAGCACGGCGACGATGAGCGGCCAGACGAACGTGAAGAAGAGGGAGGCGCGCTGCCGGGTGAAGGTCCGCAGGTCCTTGAAGGCAATGGCGAGCATCGGGGACATGGGACGGCCTCAGTCGCGCAGTGTGCGCCCGGTCAGCGAAAGGAACACCTGCTCGAGCGTGGGCGCCTCGACGCGGAACGCGTCGATGGGAGTGACCGAGGCGATGCGGTTCAGTTCCGCCAGGGGATCGCGCGTGTCGGACTCGATCTCCCGCCCGCCGGCCCGCACGTACAGCCGCGGTGGCCCGCCATGGCGAGCCACGAGCGCGTCCACGGTGTCGATGGCGAGCACCTTCCCCGCGTCGATGATCGCCACACGGTCACACAGCCGCACGGCTTCCTCCATGTAGTGCGTGCTGTAGACGAGCGTGCGGCCCTGCGCCCTGAGCGCCTCGATGCTGTCGAAGATCGCGTTGCGCGACTGCGGGTCGACGCCCACCGTCGGCTCGTCGAGGAGCACGAGCTGCGGCTCGTGCAGGATGGCGGCGGCGATGTTGAGCCGCCGCTTCATACCGCCCGAGTAGGCGCCCACGCGATCCCGGCGACGGTCCTGCAGCCCCGCGAACGCCAGCGCGGCCTCCACGCGCGACCGCAGACCGTCGCCCGACAGTCCGTACAGCTTCCCGAAGAAGACGAGGTTCTCCTCGGCGGTCAGCAGGTCGTAGAGCGCGACGTTCTGCGGCGCCAGGCCGAGCAGACGGCGAGCGGCCGGTGAGGCCGGTGAACCGTGGGCCCCGATCGCCACCGTGCCCGCGTCGGGGCGCAGCAGTCCCACCGCGACGTGCATCGTCGTGCTCTTGCCGGCGCCATTCGGTCCGAGCAGCCCGAGGATCTCGCCCTCCCGCACCTCGAGGGACAGGTCGTCGACTGCTACGCGTGTGCCATACCGCTTCACGATGCGTGTGAGGACCAGCACGGTGGGGACAATCGTATCCGGGTTCCGGGTTCCGGGTTCCGGGTAGGGGCGCCCTCCCCGAAGGCGCCGGGGGGGGGGGGGGGGCCCCCCCCCCCCGGCGGCGCCGAG
>JAEYZV010000039.1 GCA_023427865.1 Acidobacteriota bacterium | reverse complement strand
ACGAACTGGAGGTTCTCGCGCGCCATCACTTCCTGCTCGCGGAAGAACTGCGCCCGCTCGAAGTCCTTCTGCGAGACGGCGCTCTCCATCTGCTCCACCGCGACGCGGATGTTGCGGTTGATCTGGCCGAACTCGTCGCTGTAACCGGCCTCGCGCAGCTTCGCGCGCGCACCCGCCTCGTCGAGCAGGTCGATGGCCTTGTCGGGCAGGAAGCGGTCGGTGATGTACCTGCTCGACTGGTAGACCGCCGCGTCGAGGGCCTCGCGCGAGTAGTCGACGTGATGGAACGTCTCGTAGCGTTCCTTGATGCCGAGCAGGATCTGGATCGCCTCGCTCTCGCTCGGCGGATCGACCTTCACCGCCTGGAAACGCCGTTCGAGCGATCGGTCCTTCTCGATGTACTTCCGGTACTCGGCGGGCGTGGTCGCGCCGATGCAGCGGATCTCGCCGCGTGACAGCGCCGGCTTCAGGATGTTGGCCGCGTCGAGGGACCCTTCCGCCGAGCCTGCGCCCACCAGCGTGTGCAACTCGTCGATGAACACGATGATGTTCGGGTTCTCGACGAGCTCCTTCATGATCGCCTTCAGGCGCTCTTCGAACTGCCCGCGGTACTTGGTGCCGGCGACGATCAGGGAAATGTCGAGCGCCAGGATCCGCTTGTCGGCAAGGAAGTGCGGCACGTCGCCGACGGCGATCTTCTGCGCCAGTCCCTCGACGATGGCCGTCTTGCCCACGCCGGGCTCGCCGATGAGCACCGCGTTGTTCTTCGTGCGGCGGCAGAGCACCTGCTGCACCCGCTCGATCTCCGTCTCGCGACCGACGAGCGGATCGAGGGCGCCCTTCAGCGCGGCCTCACTCAGGTCGCGGCTGAACTCGGCGAGCAGCGGCGTCTCCTTGACGCGCGTCATCGTCGTCTTCTCGTTCAGCAGCGCGACGATGTCCTCGCGCACGGTGGCCAGGCGCATCCCCTTCTCCATGAGGATGGTGGCCGCCACCGACTGCTCCTCACGGAGGATGCCGAGCAGCAGGTGCTCGGTGCCGATGTAGTTGTGCGAGAGCTGGTCGGCCTCCTCGGCGGCAAACTGCAGCACGCGCTTGGTTTCGGCGCTGAAGGGGATCTCCACCGAGGTCGAAACCTTCTCGCGGAAGACCGTGCGGCCCTCGACCTCCTTGCGGATGGCTTCGAGGGAGAGGTGGGACCGCGCGAAGATGCGGCTCGTCAGCCCCTTGCCTTCACGGATGAGGCCCAGAAGCAGGTGCTCCGTCTCGATGGAGACACTGCCCAACTGGCTGGCCTCGTACCGGGCGAAGAAGAGGACGCGCCGCGCTCGTTCTGTATACCGCTCGAACATGTGGTCCCTTGGAAGAGCTCACGCAATGGCGTGCTGCGTTGTGTCCGCATTATACGGGAACGCCTCGGCTTGCCGGCCCGCACGAACGGCTCGTGTCGGAATGCCGTCGCTCCCGGTTCCGGCTCGAACACACCAGCCGGTCCTGTGATTAGGACGTCCACCGGCCGAGGTCGGATGGGCGCGCGCTCAGGCAGGCCGCAGTTGCCCGCCCTCGAGACGCAGCACGCGATCACAGGCATCGGCGAGCCGGCTGTTGTGCGTCGCGATGACGGACGTGAGCCGCTGCTCTGCGTGCATGTCCCGCAAGAGCGAATGCAAGGATTCGGCCGTGCCCTCGTCGAGGTTCCCGGTCGGTTCGTCGGCAAGCAGGAGCGCCGGGCGCATGACCAGCGCCCGCGCGATGGCCACGCGCTGCTGCTCGCCGCCAGACAGCGTGCCAGGGCGGTGCGAGAGGCGATGCCCGAGGCCGACGCGTTCGAGCAGATCGCGCGCGCGCGGCCGGCCCTCGGCCAGCGGCACGCGGCCGATCCGCAGCGGCATCTCGACGTTCTCGAGCGCGGAGAACTCCGGCAGAAGGTGGTGGAACTGGAACACGAATCCAACACGTTGGTTTCGGAACGCCACGCGCCCGGCATCGTCGAGCGTGTGCAGCCCCACGCCGTCGAGCACGACCTGCCCGCCATCGAGGCTGTCGAGGCCGCCAAGCACATGCAGCAGCGTGCTCTTGCCGACTCCGGACGCGCCGACGACGGCTACCATCTCGCCCGCCTCCACCTGCATGTCGACGTCGCGAAGCACTTCGACGGGCCCGTTCGGCGTCGGATAGGACTTGGAAAGGTTGGAGACGGTCAGAAAGGGCATCGGCAGGCTACAGGCTACCTGAGGTGAGGCCGGCTCTCCGAGCCCGGGCACTCGGTCGCCGACGCGCCGAATGCTGCCCGACGGCCGGCGGCCGGATGACGGAGGCCGTCCGGCTCACTGATAGCGCAGCGCCTGCGCGGGATCGAGCCGCGAGGCCTGGCGCGAAGGGTAGATCGTGGCCAGGAAGCAGATGACGATCGCGGCGAGCACCACGAGCACGAAGTCGTCCACCTGCACCTTGAAGGGCACGTACGCGACCTGGTAGACGTCCATCGGCACCTGAATCAGCCTGTACGTGTCGAGCACCCACGTCACCGCGAGGCCGGCAACGGCACCGACCGTCGTACCGATGGCGCCGATGATCAGCCCCTGCAGCATGAACACGGCGGTGATGCTCCCCGCCGCAGCGCCCATCGTCTTCAGGATGGCGATGTCGCGGCTCTTCTCCATCACCAGCAGCACGAGGGAGGCGACGATGTTGAGGGCGGCCACCATCACGATGAGCCCGATGGTGATGGAGATCGCGACCTTCTCGAGCCAGAGCGCGGAGAAGAGCGACCGGTTCATCTGGGCCCAGTCCTGCGTCACGTAGGTGGCGCCGAGACGCTCGACGATGTCGGCCGCCACCGACGGCGCAGCGTACATGTCGTCCACGCGCACCTCGATGAAGTCGGGCGTGTCGCGCGCCAGCAACCGCTGCGCGGTGGGCAGCGACACGAACCCGTACGCCGCATCGAACTCGTACAACCCGAGCGAGAAGATGCCGACGACTTCGAGGCGACGGCTGCCCATCGTCGGGCCGAACGGCGACAGCGGCCCCTCGGGCGTCATCAGCGTCACGGTGTCGCCGACCGACACACGCAGCTGGTCGGCGAGTGTCTGGCCGATGGCGATGCCCGCCAGCGCGTCCTCGGGACGTGAGGCGAGCGCCGAGATGGAGCCCTTCTCCATGCGCTCCGCGACGTCGGTGACCTCCGCCTCCGTCGCCGGGTCGACACCCTTCACGGTGATGAACGCCTGCTGTTCGCCCGCCGTCACCAGCGCCTTGCCGAGCACGATGGGCGATGCGCCGGTGACGTGCGGCACCGATTTCAGCCGCTGCACGTCGCCTTCGATATCAGTGAGGCCCTCGCCCACCTTCCACACGTAGATGTGCGGCGAGGCCCCGACGATCCGGTCGCGCAGTTCGCCCTGCAGCCCCGTCATCAGCGCGAGCGCAATGATCAGCGCCATCACGCCCACCGCCACCCCGATCGTCGAGATCACCGAGATCAGCGACAGGAACGCCTGCTTGCGTCGTGCCACCAGGTACCGCAGGGCGAGGAACAGCTCGAAAGGCATGGGAAGAGCCTGCAGCCCGCTCTACCGCGATCGCATCAAGGGAAACAGAATCACGTCCCTGATGCTCGGGCTGTTGGTGAGCAGCATCACCAGGCGGTCGATGCCCACGCCCTCGCCACCGGTCGGCGGCAGGCCGTACTCGAGCGCACGCACGTAGTCCTCGTCCATCTGGTGCGCCTCGGCGTCGCCCTTGGCGCGCGCGGCGAGCTGCGCCTCGAAGCGGCGCCGCTGCTCGGCCGGATCGTTCAGCTCGCTGAAGGCGTTGGCCAGCTCGAACCCGCCGGCGTACAGCTCGAACCGTTCGACCGTATCGGGATCGATCGGCTTCTGCTTGGAGAGCGGCGAGACCTCGGTCGGAAAGTCGTAGACGAACGTCGGCTGCACGAGATCCTCCTCGCAGAGCGCCTCGAAGATCTCCGTGGCAGTCTTGCCGGCGCCCTGCCCTTCCGGGACCTCGAGGCCGAGCGCGAGCGCGACGCTGCGCGCGGTAGCCGGATCGCGCAGCATGTCGGGCTCCACCGAGCGCCCGAGGCGTTCGGAGGCGCGCTGCGCCGCCCCCTCACGCAGGGACAGCCGCCTGAACGGCGGCGCGAACGAGATGGCGTGCTCACCGAATTTCAGGTCGGTGGTGCCCACGGCCTTCACCGCGACCTCGGCCAGCATCTCCTCGGTCAGCCGCATCAGGTACTCGTAGTCCACGTACGCCTGGTAGAACTCGAGCATCGTGAACTCGGGGTTGTGCTGCGTCGAGATGCCCTCGTTGCGGAAGTTCCGGTTGATCTCGTACACGCGGTCCATGCCGCCGACCACGAGCCGCTTGAGATAGAGCTCCGGCGCGATGCGCATGAAGAGCTTCATGTCGAGGGCGTTGTGGTGCGTGACGAACGGCCGGGCGAGCGCGCCGCCGGCCACCGGCTGCATCATCGGCGTCTCGACCTCGAGGAAGCCGCGCGCGTCGAGGAAGCCGCGTATGGCCTGGAGGGTACGCGCGCGCACCTCGAACACGCGGCGCGAGTCCGGGTTGACGATGAGGTCGAGGTAGCGCTGGCGATACCGCGTCTCGATGTCCTGCAGCCCGTGCCACTTCTCCGGCAGCGGCAGGAAGCACTTGGCGAGGAACGTGATGTCGGTCGCCCAGATCGTGAGCTCGTTCGTGCGGGTGCGGAACAGGCGCCCGCTGATGCCGACGTGGTCGCCGAAGTCGAGCAGCTTGAACAGCGCGAACACCTCGGCGCTCACCGAGTCCTCGCGGACGTACGCCTGGATGGTCGCCGCGCCGTCGGAGAGCACGAGGAAGTTCGCCTTGCCGAACGTCCGCAGGCCGAGGATGCGGCCTGCCGCGCGCACGAGCACGGGTTCGGCCTCGAGCACGTCGCCGCTGGTCTCGCCGTAGGCCCCGACCAGATCGACAATCCGATGGGTCGCCTCGTATGCATACGGGTATGGATGGACGCCGAGGGAGGTCAGTTCCTCGAAGTTGGCGCGACGCTGGGCGACGAGTTCGGAATCGGACATGGACGGCTACGGATTGCGGAGTACAGGCTACCTGATGGGACGCGCGCGCGGCAGGCGTCCAGGCTAGGAGCGCTTCGGCTCCTGCTCGAGTCGCTTGCGGATCGCGTCGAGGACGCCGTTGACGAAGCGCACCGCGTCGGGCGCGCTGAACGTCCGGGCGAGCTCGAGCGCCTCGTTGATCACGACCGCCGGCGGCACGTCGGGACGCTCGAGCAGTTCGTAGACCGCGAGGCGCAGCACGAGGCGATCGATCACGGCGAGGCGTTCGAGCCGCCAGTTCGTCGCGGCTTCGGCGATGAGCGGATCGATGCGGTCGAGGCTTCGTGCCGTGCCGTGCGCCAGTTGCACCGCGAGGGCGTCGCGCTCGGGCTCCGGCGGGCGCAGCTGCAGGTCGCGCACGCCGGAGATGGCTTCGGGGAGCGCGTCGCCGCTCATCTCCCAGCCGTAGAGCATCTGCAGGGCGCTCTCGCGAGCCTGGCGCGCCTGCTGCGGGTCGCGCTTCACCCTTCACTCCCCTGCCGCGAACCGTCCGCCTGCCACTGCTGTGCCAGCCACGCCATCGTCACGGCCGCCGACGCGGCTTCGTAGCCCTTGTTGCCGGGCCCCTCCGGGACGCGCGCCTCGGCTTCTTCCAGGCTGTTGGTCGTGAGGACGCCGAACGCCATCGGCACGCCGTGGGCCAGCGAGGCCTGCATGATGCCATGCGACACGGCCGAGGCGATGTAGTCGAAGTGCGGGGTCTCGCCCTTGATCAGGCACCCCAGGCACACGACGGCGTCCACCCGACCCGACGCGGCAGCCGTGCGGGCGCCGAACGGGATCTCGTAGGCACCCGGCACCTCCAGGCGCGCGACGTCTGCCGCCGACACACCGGCCGCCTCGAGCGCGTCGAGCGCGCCGGTCGCGAGACGACTCGTGATGTCGTCGTGATACGTCGAGACGACGAGGGCCACGCGGAGGCCCGGCATCTGCGGCACGGGCTGGGCGATTGCGGGACGGGACACGGACTCGGGGGCTCCTATCGACCGGTAAATGAAGCCTGACGCTTCTCGAGGAAGGCGCGCACGCCCTCGCGCATGTCGTGGGTGGCCGAGGCATGGCCGAAGAGGCGCGCCTCGAGGGCGAGACCTTCGGCGAGGGGGCGGTCCAGTCCCTCGGCGACGGCCTCGCGCGCATAGCGCAGGGCGATCGGCGCGCGCGCGGCGAGCTGCGCGGCCAGAGTGTGTGCCTCGTCGAGCAGCTGCGCCGCCGGCACCACACGCAGCGCAAGGCCCAGGCCGACCGCCTCGTCGGCCGTGACCTGTCGTCCGGTGAGAATGAGCTCCAGCGCGTGCTGCCGGCCGACGGCACGTGCGAGCCGTTGCGTGCCCCCGAACCCGGGAATCAACCCGAGCGACGTTTCGGGCAGCCCGAGTCGTGCGGTGTCGGCCACCAGCCGGAAGGTACAGGCGAGCGCCAGTTCCAGCCCGCCGCCGAGCGCGTATCCGTTGATCGCGGCAATCGACGGCACCGGCAGCGTCTCGAGCGCGCCGACGACCTGCTGGCCCATGCGCGCGTACCGGGTCGCCTCCTCGGGCGTGAACCCCTCGAACTCCGCGATGTCGGCACCGGCGACGAACGCCTTCGGCCCGGCGCCCGTGACGATGAGCACGCGCAGCGACGTGTCGTCGGCCAGGGAAGCGAGTGCGTCGCGCAGTTCGAGCAGCGCCGCGCGGTCGAGCGCGTTCAGCTTCGCCGGGCGTGAGATGGTGAGGACGCGTACGGCGTCGGTGCCCGACAGGTCGAGGTGCTCGTACGCTGGCATGGCTCGGGACTCGGGATTGATCGGGACTCGGGACTCGGGATTCGGGATTCGGGGGTTGGAGAGCGGGATCCCGGTTTCGGGATCGAGGGAACCCGACATCCTTCTTCCTACTTCGGACTTCCCACTTTCCTTCAGACTTCCGACTTCTGACTTCTGACTTCTTCCACGTTCCGGCCGCGAAGCAGTATAGCCGACCACCACGCGACGAGCAGGCCGAGCGCGGCGCCGACGGCATCGGCGACCACGTCGTTCACGTCAGGCGTCCGGCCCGGCACGAACCACTGGTGGAACTCGTCGGAGACACCGTACAGCACGGCGAGCACGAACGCCCCAAGCACTGCCGCGCCGGTGACGCGCCGGAGTCGCGCGCCGGCCAGACCCACGAGGCAGCACACGGCGAGCACGGCGTAGGCGAGGCCGTGCGCCTGCTTGTCGTTCACACCCGGCGGGCTCGGCAGCTTCGGCTGCGCCGAGAGCACGAAGATCAGCGTCGCCCACCCGGCGGCGGGCAGCCACGCCAGCCAACGGCGGGTTGCGTCGATCACAGCGGCAGCGGGTACATCAGCCAGCCGAGCACCAGCGCCGCACCGACGAAGCCTCCGGCGATGTAGAGGGCGAGCCGGATCTGGCCGGCGCGGTCGTCCTTCTGGAGCACCGCCATCACCGTGGCGACGCAGATCGAGAAGAACACGAGCAGCAGGAGGTGGCTGGTCATCACGCCTTGCGTCCGATGGCGATGTCGTAGGCGTCGAGCACGACGAGCGCGTTGAGCAGGCCGGCGACGATCAGGTAAGTGTTCGCGTACTCGTAGCTCACGGCCACGACGGTGCCGCTCCCCCAGCCGGCGGCCCAGGCGACGAAGTACGGCAGGCCGATGCCCAGGTTGGCCAGCGCGGCGAGCGCCACGAGCGGCTGTGACGGCTCGATCGGGAAGATGCGGCCTTCGAGCCAGAGTCCTGCTGCAAACAGCGCGACGAGCACGACGAGGAAGATGAGCCCCTTGTCGCGGCGACCCAGCCAGGCGTGCGCGGCGCCGGGCACCAGCCACCCGAACACGCACAGCACGAGCGGCGGCAGCGGGGGCAACGAGGATGGGGCTGTTCGCGCAGTCATCAGCCGGATAGTTTACCAACACCGCTGGGGGAGAACGGGCATCCCGCCCTCAGGACGAGCGCAGAGTGCGGCCGACGAACCAGCCTGCCGTCGCGCCGAGCGGAAGCGCGGCGATGGCACGAAGCGGCGTGCCGGGATCCCAGAGACCCGCGACTTCGAGCGTCCACGTCGCGAGCGCCGGGACAGCGGCAAGCGCCAGCCAGCCCGCACGCCGATCGAGGCTCGCGGGCCAGCGGACGCCGAACCCACCAC
>JAEYZV010000654.1 GCA_023427865.1 Acidobacteriota bacterium | reverse complement strand
CGCGGAACTGGACCCACTGATAGCCCCGCAGGAACCTGAACACGCCCCGATTCAACTTCGGTGAGGCGCGCAGCGCTTGCGCGATCGCATGGACGATGAACGCGGTGTAGCTCGGCGCCCGACGCCCCGTCGTGCTGTACGAACGCCGGGTCTGCTCGACGGAGGTGAGGTCGACCAGCTGCGAGAAGGCCACGGCGTCCTGCGTCCGCCACTCCCGGACGATTCGAACGTGCGTGCTCAGGTAGTGATTGTGCGCGAGTCGATGGTAGGCAGGAGACACGACCGTCGGTCAGTCGATGGGCTTCAGGTTCGCGACGATCTGTTGGCGATGCGGTTCGAGAAACGGCGGCAGGACGACCTTCTCGCCGAGCGTGGCAGGATCCTCGTCGACGGCGAATCCCGGACCGTCGGTGGCGATCTCGAAGAGCACGCCGTTGGGCTCGCGAACGTAGAGGCTGCGAAACCAGAAGCGATCGACCTTGCCGCTGTTCGGGATCCGGAACTCGTCGAGCCGTTCCGCCCACCGGTCGTAGTCCGCGTCCGGTATGCGGAACGCCACGTGGTGCACGCCGCCGGCTCCCTGTCGTGCGACGGGCAGGTCCGGCTGCACGGCGACGTGCAGCTCGGCGTGCGGGCCGCCTCCCTGCCCCATCTCGAACACATGCACGGGCGTGCCGGGATTGTCCGGATGCGCGCAGTCCCGCACGAGCCGCATGTTGAAGACCCGCGTCAACAGCGATTCCGTGGAGCTGAGCGTCGGAATGCTGATCACGATCGGGCCGAGACCCCGGATCTGGAATTCCGCCGGCACGGGACTGCGATCCCACGCTGTCGGCGGGTCTCCGGCGCCACCATCATCCACGAGCGCGAGGCGCTGCCCTTCGGGATCCTCGAAGCGCAGCATCCGTCGATCGTCCCACTCGAAGACGTCGCCGTGGGTGATCCCGCTGTCGGCAAGGCGACGCGCCCACCATTGCAGCGCGGCCTCACCCTGGACGCGCAGGCACGTGCGCACGATGCTGCGGGTGCCGCGGCGCTCGCGCGGCACCGGCCAGTCGAAGAACGTCAGGTCCGTACCCGGATGGCCCTTCGCATCCGCGTAGAACAGGTGGTAGGCACTCACGTCGTCCTGGTTGACCGAGCGCTTCACGAGCCGCATCCCGAGCGTCTGCGTGTAGAACCGGTAGTTCTCCGCGATGGCCGCCGAGATCGCCGTGAGGTGGTGGATGCCGGTGAGTTGCATGGATGCTTCCTGTCGACGCGTCCGTCAGCCTGACGTCGGCGGTTCCTGGCGTTCCAGCGCCCGGCGGTCCCAGCCGGCAAGCGTCGCCGCCCTGTCGTACGTGCTGTCGACGAATGCCGCGAGCGCGGCGTCGGGCGACGGGGCGGTTCGCACGGCCTCGTAAGGGAGAACGAACTCGCGCAGCTCGGGATGGTAGTAGGCGCCTGCGGGCTGGACGACGGCCGTCGAGAGCCCCGTCGGCTCCGGGACGGCGTAGGCGTAGAACGCCGGCTCGAGCAGGGCACCGCTGCCGGGCCAGAACCCGTGGCTGATCACCTCGTGTGAGTAGGCGTCGCGCTCGAACGCCGGCCCCTCGCGCGGCGGCGCCGGGCGTCCGGAGAACCGCGTGACCGCGAGGTCGAAGCTGCCGAAGAAGAAGTGCACGGGGCTGCACTTTCCGATGAAGGCGGCGCGGCGCGCGGTGAAGATCTGGTGCACCTGCACCTGAATCCTCCACCACCGTTCGACGTACTCCGGATCGTAGCTGGCGTGGACGGTGTCCTGCTCGAACCGGATCGGATCCGGGATCTCGACAGGCACCGGCCAGATCCGCGCCGGCAACCCCATCGCGTCGAGCGTGGACATTAGGTCACGGTAGAAGTCCGCCACCGATCGGGGCGCGAGCGGGAGCGTCCGCCGCGCGCCGTCGAGCGTCTCGATGACGAGCTGATGATCCAGGAAGTCCAGCGAGATGGTGAACGAGCGGCGGCCGTGCGAGAGGAGCCGCGTCTGCAGTCCGCGTGCGTTGAAGAGCAACGCAATCGCCCAGCAATGGTTCAGCGGCGCGGTGTGCGCCAGCGCGATCTTGCCGACCATCTGCGTCCACATGTGCAAGGTGGCGTAGGTGTCCTTCCACGCCTCGTACGGCAGTTCCGGCCACAGGTCGGCGGTGAGTTCAGTACCTGGCGAAGGCATCGTCGACATAGCAGTACAGCCAGCGCTCGCCTTCTTCAGCGGACGCGATGACGGGATGGCCACTGGCGCGCGCGTGCGCGCTCGCGTGGCGGTTCGGTGACGAGTCGCAGCACCGCGTACCTCCGCACGTCTGACACGTCCGCAGGTGCACCCAACTGGATCCAGTCCTGACGCACTCGTCGCACACGCGCTCGGCTGGGAGCTTGACGTCGACGAGCGCGCGGACATGCGGGCACGCGCCCCGCTCTGAAACCATTGGCTTACCTCTGACCGCCGCCCAGAGGGCGACGGCTGGGAACGGAGAGACAACGGCGGCCGGCTGGCTCGATCGGTGCGCCTGCCGGCTTCCCCCGGACTATCTGTCCGGCGGGCTGGAGGTCGTCGATTCCCATCCGGGAAACGACCCGATGATAACGCGCACCGTGCAACGCTCGTCGACCGGAGCGGGGCGCATGCCGCACGGTTGAGTCTTCTCTCGCTGTGTACGATCCGAGCCAGCCGGACGTTGACATACGCACGGAGAGCCGCCGCGTGATCTCTCGAGTCGGAGTACCTCGAGCCAGCCGAGCCCTGTCATGAGCGACGACACGACCCACGGGCCACCGCCAGGAGAAGAACACGCGCGCCGCAGCGTCACGCCGTCTGCACATGTTCCCGCTGCGACCGATCGCTACGTGCTCGATCGCGATGTGCTGCCGTACCTGGTGAACCGGGCCACCGACCTCGTCGAAGAGCGATGGCGAGTCCGCGAGAACGCCTGGCGGGCCGGGCTGACGCTGCTGCTGCTCGGCCTCGGCTGGCTTGGATGCAATCGCAT
>JAEYZV010000649.1 GCA_023427865.1 Acidobacteriota bacterium | reverse complement strand
CGGGGGGCCCCGGGCGCCAGCGGCAGGCGCCGGCACACGAACACTTCCTCCTCGGGATGGGCCACCACCTCGAAGCCGGCGCTCCGCAGCATGGCTTGCGAGCACGCGCCGTTGGGAATCCACCAGTTGGTCTCGTCGTGCGCATAGCGCTGCTCGACGAAGTGCAGTCGCGGATACCCCGGGCGATCGAAGATCTCCGTCTCCCAGAAGTCGTAGTCCTCGGCGATCGGCTCGACGACCGGACTGCCGCGCTGCATCGACTGGAACACGAGCAGGTCGCGCGCGACGTGTTCGTGAAGCAGGTCGAGCGCGAGCAGCGGGTGCCGCAAGTGGTACAGCAGGCCCATGAAGAGGACGATGTCGAACTGCTCGCCGATCGCACCGACGTCGTAGACCGACAGGCGCCGGAATTCGATGTCCTGCCCGAGCACCCGCGCCGCGTAGCGTGCCTGATCCAGGTAGTAGTCGTCGAAGTCGATCGCGAGGACGCGGTCGGCGCCGCGCCGTTTCATCTCGATCGCGTAGAAGCCGCCATTGCAGCCGACGTCGAGCACCGAGCACCCGCGCAGGTCCGCTGGCAGGGCGCCGGCGAACTTGCGCCATTTCAGCGCCGGGAAGTCGCCGAGGAAGTGCCCGGGCGCGGTGCGCACCCCGTGCAGATCGATGTTGTGGAACCACTCGCCGAGCGCACGGACTTCGCGCGCGATCCGTCCACGATCCACGTCGGGTGGGGGCCCGTCCAGTGTCGTCGGCGGTGTCGATAGCGCATCTGTCTGCTCCTGCGCACCGTCGATCCGGAGGTCCCCGGTTGCGGGCGGCGCCCCCGAGCCCTGGCTTCCGCCGGTGGCGATCGGGACGTCCTCGCCCTGCGACGACAACAGCGCAATCGCACGGCGGTAGCCGTGCAGCGTGCCGACGTCCACGTACGAGGTGCCGTGGCGCACGCCGACCGCCTGTCCACCGCGCTCCAGGTAGGCATTGACGAGCGTGCCGAAATACTCGTCGCGCCGCCCACGCTCCATCCACAGGCGATACAGTTCGTGGAGCACACGCCCCGGCATCTTGAACGCGCCCCAGACCCAGTTGGTCGCCGCGTCGGGGTGCTTCACCTGGATCTCCCTCACCGCCCCGCCCTCGTCGGTGATCACCGCGTCGAACGCCTCGGGGCGATCCACGGGGAACAGCAGGAAGGACAACACGTGCTCGCCGAGCACCTGCAGGCCGTCCTCGGGAAACCAGATGGTATCGGGCAGACCGACCAGCACGTGCTCACCCGGTCCGACGAGCGGGCAGGCACGGAAGATGGCGTCGCAGAGGCCGCCGGGCTTCTGTTGCACCACGTACACGAGGTCGGCCTCGCCGACCGTCGCGCCGTAGTACTGGAGAATGTCCGACTTGCCGGGACCGATGACGACACAGAGCTTCGTGGCACCGCCACGCAGCATGCGGTCGATCAGGAACTCGCTGACCGCTCGCGGACGTTCCGCATCACCCGCACCCGTGCTCCCCACCGGAAGCAGTTCCTTGGAGAAGGCGAGCGGCTGGATGCGCGTGCCCATGCCGGCGGCCGGAATGATGCCCCACATGTTCGTGCGTCCTCTCTGGTTGGGCCCGTGAACGAGCGGGCGGGGCCACGCGGACGTTCGTCCGGCGGGCGGCCGGGCAGTTCCCGCCACCGGGCCTCGTCACGGGGGCCCCGCGGCCACACCACCTCGTGCGCCGGATGCCGAGAGCACCGCGACGAGCTCACGGGCGCGGTGGGTCGACGTGTGTGCGTCGAGCGTGCGTTCACGTGCCGCGCGGCCGATCCGCGCCAGCGTCGCGGGGTCGATCTGCAGCGCGGCCATGGCCTGCTCGGTGTCGCGGGCCACGAGCAACTGCTCGCCGGGCGTGAAGAACGCATCGAGTCCGGGCCACCAGTCGCTCAGCACAGGCGTTCCGCACGCGGCGGCCTCGAACAGCCGTCCCGACGGGCAGTACCCCATCTCGGCCATCGCCCGGCGCGTGATGTTCAACGTCAGCCGCGACGAACTGAAGAACGCCGGGTGTTCGTGCGGCGGGTGGTGCCGCACGAACGCGATGTTGGCCGCCCAGGGAAACGACGACGGATACAGGGCGCCCGCGATGCAGAACCGGAGCTCCGGCAAGCGCCGGGCGGGTTCCACGAGCAGCGACTCGAGCGCAGGCTGCCGATCCGGCGCGTACGTGCCGAGGTACGACAGGTCCGCGACGTACTGCGGCGCCGGTGCGACCGGGCGATGCTCGTCGGGGTCGACGTGCCCATACAGGGGCGCCACCCGCCGCGCGCCGAGGCGCGTACGCAGTTCGTCCAGTGCGCGGCCGCCCGTGTAGCTGAGCACGAGGTCGAAGTCGCCGAGCCCCCGCGGCGGGATGTACGGCACCGCCTCGCCCGCACGGAGCGCCTCGAGCGTGACGGGCGTGTCGAGGTCGTAGAAGGCCTTGTGCGGTACGGCCGCGTCGAGCAGCAGCGCGCTCGCGGCATGCGCATCGGGGCAGTACGACGTCACCATGCCCACGTCGGCATCGGCCAGGTGCCGTTTGGCCCGATCGACGACGTCGGCCCAGTCGGCGTAGAGCACGAGCGTGCCGCCGGGCAGGTGATCGAGATCGCGATGCTCGGCGTAGTACGGCACGTCGCGCTCGAAGAAGACCACCGTGTGGCCCTCACGCGCGAGCGCGCGCCACAAGCCCCGCCAGAGCGTCGCGTGACCGTTGCCCCAGGAGGAACTGACCGTCAGCCCGAAGATCACGAGCTTCAAAGCGGATGTGAGGCGTGCAAGGAGGGAGCCAAGGGGAGGAGGGAGGAGGAAGGACGGAGGAGGGAGGAGGAAGGACGGAGGAGGAAGGACGGAGGAGGGAGGACGCAGGAGAGAGGACGGAGGTGGGGCATTCCTCCGTCCTTCCTCTTCCGTCCTTCCTCCTTCCACACGTGTTTCGCTTCTTTACTCGTGATAGAAATCAGCCCAGTCTCATGCGATCACGCTGGTCATCCCTGCTCCTGCTGTCGGTGCTGTCGCTTGCCCCCGGAGTGTTGCTGCGAGGCTCGCAGCCGACGCCGCGGCCCAACCCGCCGCCGGGCGAGATCGTCCGCCTCGAGCAGGGCGAGGCGACACGGCTGAGCACGGAGGCTCGCGGCAGGCTGAAGGTCGAACTCGCCGAGGGCCTCGACATCGCGCTCTGGGCCCCCGAGCAGTTGATCGTCGATCCGGTCGCCATCGACATCGACCCCGACGGCACGCTGTACGTGGCGAGCACGTCACGCAACAACATGCCGCTCGACATCCGCGCCCACCAGGACTGGATGGCGACGGTTCACACGCTGAAGACGAGCGAGGACCTGCGCGCCTTCTACCGCAAGGTGATGGCGCCGGCCAACAGCGAACGGAACAACTGGATCCCCGACCTCAACGGCGACGGCTCTCGCGACATCCACGACATGCGCGAGATGAAGGAGCGGCTCTACCGCATCCGCGACACCGATGGCGACGGCCGCGCCGACGAGTCGGCCGTCGTCTACGAAGGCTTCAACGACGACCCGGCGTTCGACATCCTCGGCGGCGTCCTGTCAGTGGGCAGTGACGTGATCGTCGGCGTGCCGCCGGGCGTGTACCGCCTCCGCGACCGCGACGGCGATGGCCGGTTCGACGATCGGACGCCGATTCTCGAAGGCTTCAATACGCATCCGGCGTTCGGCGGACACGGCGTGTCGGGCGTGACCATCGGCCCCGATGGCCGCCTCTACTGGGAGGTCGGCGACATCGGCCTGCACGTCGTCGACAAGGACGGCAGGACGTGGAGCCTGCCCAACCAGGGCGCCGTCGTGCGGTCGGAGATGGACGGCTCGGGGTTCGAGGTGTTCGCCACCGGCATCCGCAACCTGCAGGAGTTCTCGTTCGACGACCGCGGCAATCTGATCAGTGTGGACAACGACGGCGATCACCCGGGCGAGGCCGAACGCCTCGTCTACCTGCCGTACGGGTCCGACAGCGGCTGGCGCTCGAACTGGCAGTACGGCAAGTACACCGACCCGAGGAACAACCGCTACAACGTGTGGATGCTCGAGTCGCTGTTCAAGCCACGCCACGACGGGCAGGCCGCCCACATCCTGCCGCCGATCGAGAACTGGCATGCGGGTCCATCGGGCATGGCGTACAACCCGGGCGGCGCGCTCTCCGACGAGTGGAAGGATTACTTCTTCGTCTCGAGCTTCCCGGGCGCAGCACCGAACGCGCGCGTCTACGGGTTCACGTTGCAGCCCGACGGCGCAGGGTTCAGGAAGGGCGAGGAGAAGGTCGTCACGCGCGGCGTGCTCGTGGTGGGCATGAAGTTCGGCCCCGACGGCGCGCTCTACATCACCGATTGGATCACGGGCTGGGACTCGAAGAACAACGGCCGGCTGTGGAAGCTCGACACGCCGTCCACGGCCGGGAGCGCCATCCGCAAGGAAGTGCAGGAGCTGCTTGGCGCCGATTTCTCGGCGCGGCCCGGCGCGTCGATCGCGCCGCTGCTGCAGCACGCGGACATGCGGGTACGCCAGAAGGCACAGTTCGATCTCGTGCGCCGCGGCGACGTGCAGGCGTTGCTGTACGCAGCCAACGACCGCCGCAACCTCCATGCACGGCTCCACGGCCTGTGGGGGATCGCGCAGCTGGCCCGCCGCGATGCGCGGCATGCGTCGCACCTGCCGGCGTTCCTCACCGATGCCGACCCCGAGATTCGGGCGCAGGCCGCCAGACTCGTCGGCGACATCCGGTACGCCGCGGCCGCCGACAGGCTGCTGCCGCTGCTGAAGGACGGCCAGCCGCGCGTGCGCTACTTCGCGGCCGAGGCGCTCGGCAGGCTCGCACACACGCCGGCCACCGCCCCCATCGTCGCGATGCTGGCCGACAACGACGGCCGCGACATGTACCTGCAGCACGGCGCCGCGACGGCACTCGCGGCGATCGGCGACGTCACCGCGCTCGGGGCGCTCTCGTCGCACGCGTCCAAGGGCGTCCGCAGCGCTGCCGTCGTCGCATTGCGCCGGCTCAAGGCCCCGGCTGTCGCACGCTTCCTCGCCGACGCCGACAAGGCGATTGCCACCGACGCCGCGCGCGCCATCAACGACGATGGCGGCATCCCGCAGGCGGTGCCGGAACTGGCGGCCATGCTGCCGGCGGCCGACGCGTCCAACGAGCCGCTTCTGCGCCGTGCCATCAACGCGAACCTGCGGCTCGGCACCGCGCAAGCCGTCGCCCGACTCGAAGCGTTCGCGGCCGATGCACGCCATCCGTCCGACCTGCGCGTCGAGGCCGTCTCGGCGCTCGGCGTCTGGGACGCGCCTTCGCCGATGGATCGCGTCGACGGCATCTATCACGGCGCGCAAGTCACGCTCGCCGGGAACCGGGAACCGGCAAACGGGGACCGCGAAGCCGGTATCGGGGACCGGGCGAATGCCGAACGCCGGATGCCGCATGCACGGCAGGCGGCAGGCTCCAGGTTGCAGGCACCGTCGAACAGACGTGACGCCGCAGCGGCGCGCGCGGCAGTCGAGCGCCTCGTCCAGAAAGCGGCCGACGAGACCCCCGCCGACGCGGATCTGAAGGTCGCCGCCGCAGAGGCCGCGGGTCGGCTCGGGGCGATGGGTGCCGCGTCGGTGCTTCAGACGCAACTGGAGGGCGACCCCTCCGTGCCGGTGCGCACCGCTGCCCTGCGCGGACTGCAGGACATGAAGGCGGGCGACATGAGCGCGCTGATGAAGACCGCGCTCGCCGACGCCGACCCCACGGTGCGTCGCGCCGCGCTGGCCATTCTGCCGTCCCTGCCCCTCACGGCGGCCGCCAAGGTGCGGCACCTCGAAGGCATCCTCACCAGTGGTGCGCAAGCCGAGCAGCAGGGCGCCCTCGAAGTGCTCGGGGCCATGAAGTCGCCCGAGTCCCGGCGCCTCCTCACCCGCTATCTCGACGAACTCGATGCCGGCCGCCTCGCGCCCGCGCTGCAGATCGACCTGTTGAGCGCGGTGCAGGCCGACGGCGCACCCGCCCTGCAGGCGCGGCTCGATGCGTACCAGCGCCAGCAGCAGGCCGATGTGCTGATCAAGGCCTTCCGCGCGGCGTCGCTCACCGGGGGCGACGCGCGCAAGGGCCAGCAGGTCCTGTTCCAGAACCCGCTCGCCGAGTGCACGCGCTGCCACTCCATCCGCGGACGCGGCAGCGACGTGGGCCCCGACCTCACACGCATCGGCCGCACGCTCACGCGCGACCAGCTCTTCGAGGCGCTCGTCGATCCGAACGCACGCATCGCGCCCGGTTTCGGGACCGTGGGGATCACGTTGAAGAACGGCGACCGCATCGACGGCACGCTGCGCGAGGAAACCGCCGACGCCGTCGTCGTCGTTGCCGGTACGCCGCCCGAACCCCGGCGGATCCCGAAGGGGGAGATCGCCGAGCGCACGGACCCCATCTCGGCCATGCCGCCGCTCGGCCTGGCCCTCACGCCACGCGAGGTTCGCGACCTCATCGAGTACCTGAGCGCGTTGCGCTGACGCGCGCGTGGCTCGGCACGCCGCTCACTGGCCCATCCACCCTTGCAGCGGGCCGAGCATGCGCGCGACGTGGAACCCCAGTTCGGGGAAGATCGCGGAGACCGCCACGACGACCGGCAGCACGACATAGGTCGTGACCTGACGCACGAAGTCTCGGTCGAACCTGACGCGTCCCGGCGTCGAATTGCGGAGCAGGCTGATGATGCGGTTGCGCTCGATATCGACCAGCAGGCGAAGTGCCACCGCCGCCGCGAGGACCAGGATCACCGTGTCGGCGATGAGGAACGCCGATCGGCCCTGGAACACGTAGGAGAGGTGCGCGACCGTCACCAGCCCGACGATCGTCAGGGCGGTGACGACGGCCGAGATCTCCCTCGACACCATGTCGCGCAGCAGGAACGCGAGCTGCGTCCCGACCAGCAGTTCGGCATCCCGCTGCCACCGGCCGAATTGCGTCGGCCGCTCGCTCCCTCCCGACGCGACGCCCGTCGCGCTGGCCCAGCGGGTCGCCTCGAGCGCGCCCACCAGGTGCGCCGTCGTCTCCCAGAAGCGGTCGAAACTGCGGCTCTGCAGCAGCAGGGTGCGCGGGTTGGTGCGAAGTTCGATGGCAAACCAGCCCGGGGTATCCGCACACAGGAGACGCGCGAAGCACGCGCGGACGCGACGGTCCGGGTGGGGAACGTGCATCGCGCCGGTCACCAGCGCTTCGTCGGCCGACGTGCAGGGACCATCGAGCGGATCGATTCCAGCCAGTCGTCCGGTTTCGATGCGAAGGCGTTCGGTCAACCGCACCAGAGGCGCCAACTCGGGCAGGCGTGCCGACAGGAGCGACAGGTCCCAGGCGATGTGACCTTCTTCCACACGCTCCAGCGCACGTGCCACCGGGGCATGGAGCATCACCCCGAGGCAGGCGCGCAACCGGTTCCACAACTCCGATGCCTGCAGGAGAAGCAGGAAGCCGCGCACGAGCCCCGCCACCGAGGCGGCCCACAGGAACCAGGCAAACGCCCGGCCTTCGATCGTGAACCCCCGGCCGAGCAACGCGCCCCCAAGGACGACAGCCACGGCAAGCGCACTGACGACGCGCCATGTCTGCAGTGAACGGAGCGGGCGATCGAGTGTTGCCGCCAGCCGCATCGCGGCGCTCCTGCCCGCGTGACCAGGACGATCGCAGCTCGCCCTGTCGCCCATCAGGTAGCGGAACGCATGCGACGAGGCCAGCGCGCAGTACCCGTCGCCAACGGTGATCAGGCGCGTCACTTCCCACAGCACGGGGACGCACAACATGACGCTCAGTGCGATGACGGCAAACAGTGGCGACACGACGCCGCCGGCCGTCATCCGCGCCGCGAGAAAGGCGCGGCTGGCCGGATCGGCTGCCAGCAGATCGGTCCAGGCCCATCGCGCGAGCAGCGCTGCGGCAGCGACCGTGACCACCCCCAGCGACACACCGAGGATCACGGCGACCGGCCCGAGACGGATCTGCCCGGCCAGGGGCGGCAGTGGCCGCGGCGCACACCGAACCGCGAGGAACAGCCCGCTCCCGAGCACGCCGAGCGAGGCGACGACGGGGAGCCACGGCAGGTGCAGAGACGCGGAGTCCAACCTCGCGGAGGCGTGTTGCAGGGCCAGCGCGGTCACGACGAGCGCGAGCGCGGCAAGCACGAGGGCGACACGAACCACGCCAAGGGTGTGCAGCAGCCGCACCTCGGCGCGCATCGACGCCGGTGCGAGCACACCGACGAACGCGATCCGCGGATGGGTGCGCCCATGGCGCGCCTTCAGGCGGGCGGAGGCGCGCCAGGACAGGTGGCCATACGTCACCAAACCCACGCTCAGCAGCGTCAGCATGGCGAATCCGGCCACCGGGAGGTGCATCCGTCTCCAGCGGATGCTGTCCTTCCTCTCCGCCGCGCCAACGAGGCGCAATGGCCAGTAGTTCGTGCTGCCGATGACCGTGATCCAGGGGCCCGATGCCAGGTCCGCGTCGGGTGGGACGGGCGAACCAGCCGACCTGCGGCCGCCAAGCAGCTCGTACGTCGCGTTGTACGCGCCCTCGGCTTCGCTGCTCGGAAACGGCGCCTTGCCCGAGTCCAGCGTGCCGTCGAACCATGGCGTCAGCGGATGACTGGACACCACGACGGCGCCTCGCATGTAGGGCGCGTACTCGGGGTGCAGGTACAGCGCGTGAGCGCCGAACAGCACGAGCTGGACGTTGGGCGATGCCCGGCGCACCTCGCGCGCCAGGAACAGCACGTCGCGCGCATCGCTGGCCACGATGACCGCGCGCACCATCTCGCGCCGCAGGGCGTCGAGCAGGCTGTCCAGCGTCACCTGCACCGTCGGAGACGTGAGTCCCGGGCGCAGCGCGGGGATCTGGTCCAGTGGCGGTGCGGGGTCCTTGACGTCGAGCGACACCGCAGGCGCTCTCGACAGCACGGCGGGCGCTGACGCCAGTTCGCGGGCGTCGTTGCGCAGTTGCGAGATGTGCATCGGGAAGCGGTACGTCCGCGTCGATGCCTGTTCGGGCGCCGCCGCGGCGGCCTGCCTGCGCGACTGGAACTCACCGCCGAACGGGGAACTGTCGACGAGCAGGACGAGATCGCCGGCCGAGAACCCACGATCGTGCATGAACGCCTCGGCCGCGCTCGACATGACGCCCGCGCTGTGGATGGCCTGCATGTAGGAGGCGCCCGGCAACAGCTTCGTCACGAGCTCGGCGTTGACGTCGGCGTTTGCCGATCCGGTCGCAAGGAGGACGGAATCGTACGGCGCCGTCCAGGTGGCCTGCACGACGCCCAGGAGCGAGTGCAGCGAGCCGGAGAAGCTGGGCCCGAGGATCCTCAATGTCGGCCGGCGGTGCATCCGATGCGCCCACTCCCGGACCAGCCCCACAGCCGCCGCGAGCGCGTCGCGGTGCACACCTCCCGTCGCGGTCTCCAGCGCGACGAGCACGAGGACGTATTCGCTGTGCGGGTCGCACGACGCCTGCGCCGTGCCGCGCCCGGGCGGGAGCGCGGTGTCGGCGCACACGCGCCTCCGGAAGACGAGCGCGCCAGGCTGCCGTTCGTGGGCCCTGGTCGTCGTGGCCGCGCGACGCGTGTCGGGCGGGCCGGAGCCAGTCGGCCAGTCCGGGAAACGGAATCGCTCGAACGAGTAGCCGTCGCGCTCGAGTGCCGCGCGGAGGCCATAGAGGATGTAGTCGGCCATCCACCCGCCCTGCGAGTCGATGTAGTCGGGCACCGTGGCGACCAGCATGTCGACCGACGCCGTCGCTGCCGGTCCGGAAGTCGCGTCGACCATCGCCTGGAGCAGGTCGTCGTCGGACGCACGCTGAAGTGCCTCCACGTGCGCGATGACGTCCCGGTGCAGATCCGCGT
>JAEYZV010000647.1 GCA_023427865.1 Acidobacteriota bacterium | reverse complement strand
GGGTAACAGAACGACATGGACGAACTGCAGGCAATCACGCGGCGGCACTTCTTCAGGCAGGCTGGCTTCGGCATCGGCGGGGCGGCGCTGGCCTCGCTCATGCAGGAACGGCTGCTCGCGCAGGCGGCCCGCGACCTTGCGCCGTACGTCGCGCCGAAGGCGAAACAGGTGATCTTCCTGTTCATGGCAGGCGCGCCATCACAGCTCGACCTGTTCGACGACAAGCCGGCGCTGAGGAAGTACGACGGCCAGGACATCCCCGCCGACATCGTCAAGGGCGAGCGCTTCGCGTTCATCAAGGGCACGCCGAAGCTGCTCGGTTCGCCCTACAGCTTCCGGCGGCACGGACAGTCGGGCCACGAGATCTCCGACCTGCTGCCGCACCTGGCCACCATCGCCGACGACATCGCCATCGTGAAGTCGATGTCGACGACGCAGTTCAACCACGCGCCGGCGCAGATCTTCATGAACACGGGCCACCAGATCATCGGGCGGCCGAGCATGGGGTCGTGGCTGTCGTATGGCCTCGGCTCGGAGAGCCAGGACCTGCCGGCCTTCGTCGTGCTGCTCTCGGGCGAGAACAACCCGGACGGCGGCAAGTCGTGCTGGGGATCGGGCTTCCTGCCGACCGTGCACCAGGGCGTCGAGTTCCGGAGCGGCGCCGATCCCGTGCTCTTCGTGACCAACCCGGACGGCGTGGACGCGCAGCTGCGTCGCGGATCGCTCGACGCGCTCAAGGACCTGAACGGCCTTCGCCAGACGGTCGTCGGCGATCCGGAGATCGAGACGCGCATCAACGCGTACGAGCTCGCCTACCGGATGCAGACGAGCGTGCCCGAGCTGACCGACATCTCGAACGAGCCCGCGACCATCCACGAGCTCTATGGCACTGAACCGGGCCAGACGTCGTTTGCCAACAACTGCCTGCTGGCCCGCAGGCTCATCGAGCGCGGCGTGCGTTTCGTGCAGCTGTACCACCGCGGCTGGGACACCCACGGCGCCAGCTTCGGCGACGACGTGATCGAGAAGCTGCCGCACCTGTGCCGCCAGACCGACCAGGCCGCTGCGGCACTCGTGAAGGACCTCAAGCAGCGCGGCCTGCTCGACACGACGCTCGTCGTGTGGGGAGGCGAGTTCGGTCGCACGCCGATGAACGAGGCACGCAACGGCTCGAAGTTCCTCGGTCGCGATCACCATCCGCGGGCCTTCACCATGTGGCTGGCCGGCGGCGGCATCAAGCCCGGCATCACGTATGGCGAGACCGACGACCTCGGGTACAACATCGTGCGCGACCCCGTCGAGGTGCACGACCTGCACGCGACGATGCTGCACCTGCTCGGCGTGGACCACGAGAAGTTCACGTACAAGTTCCAGGGCCGGCCGTTCAGGCTCACCGACGTCAGCGGCAAGGTGATCCAGGGATTGCTCGCATGAACCGGCACAGCCACCCGACGTCGCATACCGCCACGACGCCGTTGAAGGACATCCGCAAGACGCTGCCGCTGCGCGTGCTCTCGGATGCCGACTGGCAGCACTGGATCACGAAGGGCTACGTCATCGTCCGGCAGGCGGTGCCCCCCGACAAGATCGCCCGTCTCGTCGACCTGCTCTGGCAGTTCGACGACAAGGATCCGCGCGATCCCTCCACGTGGGACACGCCGCAACGTCGCGACCACGCGATGCGCGAGTTGAACGGCACCGGGATGCTGGAGATCTACAACCACCAGTACCTGTGGGACACGCGCATGGAGCCGCGCGTCTACGACGCCTTCGTCGACATCTGGGACCGCGAGGACCTGTGGGTGACGATCGATCGCGCGAACCTCAACCTCCCGAAGAAGGTGAAAGGCAACCCGAACGGGTTCATCCACTGGGACGTCGACACCTCGCTGCGTCCGCTGCCGATCGGCGTGCAGGGCGGGCTCAGCCGGGCCAGGCAGGACGAGGAGGTCGGCGGTTTCCAGTGCGTGCCGGAGCTCTTCTCCGACTTCGAGGCGTGGGAGCGCACGCAACCGGCAGACCGCGACCCGACGCACCCGGACACGACCGGCCTGACGATCGTCAACGTCTCGATGGAAGCCGGCGACCTGCTGATCTTCAACTCGCTGCTGGCCCACGGCGTCCGCCCGAACCACTCGGCGTCGCGCCCGCGCATCGCCCAGTACATCTCGATGCACCCCGCCGAGTGGGACAACGAGGCCGAGCGCCTCGAACGGATTCGCCTGTGGCGCGAGCTCGATCACCCGCAGCGCCCCGCCTTCCCCGGCGACCCTCGCGACTGGGAGAAGCAGCACGCGCAGGTCGCCACGCTGACGCCCCTCGGCGAGAAGCTCCTGGGCCTCACCCGCTGGTGAGCCGGCGGCAGGTGCTACAGTCGCCTCATGCGGTCGCTGTGGCTGCTGATGCTCCTGGCGCTGGCTGCCTGCGCGCGGCCACCTGCGGCGTCACCGCCCGCGACATCACCAGCGGACGCGTCGCCGGCCGCGATGTTGCCCGCCGCGCCGCCGACAACGACGATCTCCATCATCGCGACGACGGATCTCCACGGGCACCTGGAGACGCTGCCCTGGCTTTCGGGTCACATCGAGAACGTGCGCGAGGCCCGGCGCGCCGATCACGGCGGCGTGCTGCTGGTGGACTCGGGCGACATGTGGCAGGGCACGCTCGAGTCGAACCTCTCCGAGGGCGCCGCCGTGGTGCGCGCCTATAACGCGCTCGGCTACCACGCGGCCGCGATCGGCAACCACGAGTTCGACTTCGGCCCGGTCGGTCCCGACACCGTGCCGCGCAAACCCGGCGACAACCCGACGGGCAACATCGAGCAGCAGGCGCAGGCAGCACGCTTCCCGCTGCTGACGGCCAACGTCGTGGCGCGGACGGGCGGCGCGTGGACGCCGCACAACGTGCGTCCCTCGACCATGGTCACCGTCGCGGGCACGCGCGTCGGTCTCGTCGGCGTGACGACGGCAACGACGCCTGGCGCCACCGATCCGCGCAACCTGGTGGAGCTGCGGGTGGTGGCCCTGCGTGACGTGGTCGTACGCCAGGCCGAGCAGCTCCGCGCCTCCGGCGCCGCGGTCGTCGTCGTGCTGGCGCACGCAGGCGGGCGCTGCGACGCGTTCACGGATCCGGACGACCTGGCGGCGTGCCGCCCGCAGAGCGAGATCTTCCGCCTCGCGCAGGCCCTGCCGGCGGGGCTCGTGGACGTGATTGCCGCAGGGCATACGCACGAGGGCATCGCGCACCGCGTCAACGGCATCGCGATCGTCCAGGGGTTCAACGAGGGGCGTGCCTTCGGTCGCGTCGACGTCGAGATCGCGAGGGCGACCGGCAGGGTCGAGGCAACGCATATCCACGCGCCGCGTTTCGTATGCGACGGCCGGCGCCTGCGGAGCGTCTCCACCTGGCAGGCCGACGAGTGCGCGCCGCCGCCGTACGAGGACCGGCAGGTGCGGCACGACGCCCGACTGCTCGAGGTGATGCGCGAGGACATCGAGCGTGCCCGCCGGCGCCGCGAGCAGCCGCTCGGCGTTGCCGTCGCGCAGCGTTACTGGCACTCCTCCCGCGAGGAGTCCCCCGCCAGCAACCTCGTCGTCGACCTGCTTCGCGCGGCGCGTCCAGCGGCCGACCTCGCGATCTACAACGCGACCGGCACACGCGCCACGCTGCAGCCCGGCCCGCTGACTTACGGCGACATGTACGCACTGCTGCCCTTCGACAGCGTCGTCGCCACGGCGAGGCTCAGCGCCCAGGCGATCGCCGACGCCATCGCACGCGGGCTGTCTCGGGGCACGGTGCCCATCGTGTCCGGGATCGAAGCCGACGTGACGTGCGATGCCACGACGCCGCGCGTGGTGCTGTCGCGCCATGGCGTGCCGCTCGCACGCGACGCGACGCTGTCGGTGGTCACGAGCGAGTTCCTGGCGTCGGGCGGCTCCGGGGTGTTCGACGGCCTCGAACAGTCGTTCACCTTGCAGCTCGACACGCCGATGCGCGAGGCGGTCGTCGCTGCCGTGCGTACGTCTGCCGACCGCATCCAATCCGGTGCGATTGGCAGCTACGACGCCGCGCACAGGCGCGTACGGTACCCGCAGAACCGCCTGCCGCTCCGCTGCCCCACATCGGCGGCGCAGTGAACGTCCCGCGTGCTCGGAGGCCGGCGTGTCAGGCGTGCGTGCCGGCGACGAGGGCGCGCACGGCGTCGGCCGTACGTTCGTCGGCCGGGTAGAACAACTCCACCGCCAGTTCGGAGAGCGTCACGTCCATCGGGCTGCCGAAGAGCAGCGTGGTGCTGATGAACGACAACGTGCCCACCGGCGTCTGCAGCTGCAAAGGCACGATCACGTCGTCGTGCACGGCGCGCGTTGCGCTCGCTGCCCGGGCCGCCGAGCCACTGACGCCAGACACCTCGTCGTACAGCGCAGCCAACCTCTCGTCGCCGCTCTCCCGTACCTGCCGCGCGAGGCGCGACAGCAGGTGCGACCGCCATTGATCGACGTTCGCGATGCGCGGCAGCAGGCCGTCGGGGTGAAGGCTCAAGCGCATCACGTTGACCGGCTGCGCGAGCAGCGCCGGAGCAACGCCGTCCAGCAACGGTGCCACAGCGGCGTTGGCGCGCACCATCGTCCAGTGCCGGTCGACGGCGAGCCCGGGGAATGGCTCGTGTGCCTGCAACACGCGGTGCACGGCCCGCATGGCCGCTTGAAGCGCGGTGTCGTCGAGAGGCCGCTCGCCGTACGCCGGAGCGTAGCCGGCCGCGACCAGCCACCGGTTGCGTTCGCGCAGTGGCACGTCGAGTCGTTCGGCAAGGCGCACCACCATGGCCCGACTCGGATGGGAGCGTCCGCTCTCGAGGAAGCTGAGATGTCGCGTGGACACCTCGGTATCGCACGAGAGCGCAAGCTGACTGAGGCGGCGGCGCTGTCGCCATTCGCGCAGGAGTTCCCCGAAGGTGCCCGGCGTCATGCGCTCAGGGTAGCGCTTCCCCGGCGCGCCGCCATGACCTCGCAGGTAATCGACGTCGCGCCGCGCGACCGCCATGATGCGCTCCGACGCTCGTTCGAGCGATTTCCCCGCGAAGAGCGGGACGGAGGCTTGCATGTCAATGTGGGATTCGCGGTCGTTCCTTCGTCATGTGCTGCTCGCCGATGGCATCGTCAGCGGTGGCACCGGACTGCTGCTTGCGGCCGGTGCGCCGATTGCGGGCCCGGTGCTCGGTCTCACCAGCGGGTTGTTGATTGGCGGCGGAGCCTTCCTCGTGGCGTTCGGGGCAGCGCTCGTCCTCGCGGCGAGGAAGGGGTCACCCTCGCCGGAATTCGCACGTGGTGTCGTCGGCGTCAACATCGCCTGGGTGGCGGCAAGCATCGCCTTCGCCCTGCTCGGGCCGGCGTCGGTGACCGCGCTCGGCACTGCCTTCGTGGTGCTGCAGGCGGTGGTGGTCGGCGTGCTCGCCGAGCTGCAGATCATGGGCCTGCGGCGGCTGGGCGCCGTGGCCAGCCCGGCCTGAGGTGGTGCTGCCGTGACCTGTCCCGATGCACCTGGCCGGCGCGTGGATCGGCTCGTGCATCGGGAAGGGGACATGGCAGTGCGCTCCGATTCGGCGCCGACTGACACGAACAGCCGCGTGGCGGCGGCGTTGCGCGACCTCGCGGCGGCTCAGTCGTCCACGCAGAAGGCGTGGGGCTACAAGCGCGCGGCCGCGGCGGTCCTCGATCTGGACGAGCCGATCGAGACGTACCGAGAGCCCGACGGCTCACTGCGCCGCATCAAGCACGTCGGCCCCTCTTCCACGCGCGTGATTCTCGAGATACTCGACACCGGGCGGTCGCCG
>JAEYZV010000598.1 GCA_023427865.1 Acidobacteriota bacterium | reverse complement strand
GGGCGACGACGGCTACAACAACCGGTACGGTTCGCGCGATCGATACAAGGCCGAGTACCGCGATGCGTTTCGTCAGGGGTACGACCGTGGGTATCGCGAGGGCCGGTATAGGTAAGGTACAGGTAACATGACAGCAGGTTTCAGGTAACAGGGAGCGCAGGTTTCAGGTAACAGGTCGAGGCACGGATCGGGCAACCGATTCGGGACGCAGCAAGATGGCCAGGTGCCACGTGACGGAGCGGGCACCAGGAACAGGTCAGGTCACGGGGCGCGGGCGGACTTCCCGTCGCGCCCCGTGGCGTTCCGGGCGTCAGCGCAGGCGCAGGAAGCGGCGCATGCGCGCGACGAGCGTGGTGTGGGCGTCGCCAGCGCGCTGTCGCTGTGCCGTATCGGCGGTGATGGCGTCGAGCTCCATGCGCCGGCGCGACACTGCGCCCGCAAGGGTCTCGAGCACCGCGGGAGACGCGTCCGCGAGCTCGCGCAGGGTCACGTCGTCCAGTTCGAAGACGAGCGTGTCGCACGTCGCCGTCACCGTCGCGGCTCGCGGATCGCCCGTCAGCCACGACATCTCGCCGAACACTTCGCCATCGCCAAGTCGCGCCACCTCGCGATCCTCCGGACCGAGTCCGACGCGTACGGCTCCGCGAGCGACGACGAAACTCGTGCGTCCCGCGTCGCCCTGGCGGACGATCACCTCGCCGGCGCCGAACAGCCTGGGGCGGGCCGAGGCCGCGAGGCGCGCGCGCTCGGTCGGCGCCAGTCCGCCGAGCAACTGCGTGCGGCCGATCAGCGCTTCCACCTCGCCCGCCTCCGGCAGGACGAGAGCGGGCGGGTCGATCGAGTACTCCGCCTGGATCGGGTAAGGAATCTCGAGGCCGTGGCGCTGGAACGCGTACCAGATCGCGGCGCGCAACTGGTCCTGCGCAAAGATCGCGCGCTCCATGTCGGCGACGAAGCAGCAGGCGCGATAGGTCACCGCGGAGTTGCCGAAGTCGGTGATCAGCACGTCCGGTGCGGGCGACGCGAGCGCCAGCGGCACCTGCCCGATGGCCTCCTTCAGGACCGCCTTCACCGTGTTGGGCGGCGTCGTGTAGGCCACGCCGACGTCGATCCAGATGCGCGTCGGTGCCGCCGGTTGCGAGAAGTTGACGATCGCGCTCGCCGCGATGCTGCTGTTGGGCACCGAGACGAGCGTGCTGTCCCACGTCCGCAGCACGGTGGCGCGCCACGACACCTGCGACACGCGCCCCTCGTGATCCCCCACGCGCACCCAGTCGCCGACGCGGTACGGCTGGTCGACCTGCAGGGCGAGGCCGGCCACGACGTTGCCGAGCGTGTCCTGGAGCGCGAGGCCGAGCACCACGGCACCGGCCGCCGCGGTGAGCTGGACGCGATCGTGGAAGAACAACACGCCGATCAGCCCGAACAGCGCCACGGTGATCGTGTCCTGCAGGATGGCGGGCAGGTGCGCCGGCAGGCGATCCTCGCGAAACGGATTGACGGCGAGGACGACAACGAGATTCGTGGCTGCGAGCACGAGCAGCACCATCTCGATGGCCTGCATCGCCCGCGCGATCGGCGGCGGCGTCCCGGGCCAGAGCAGCAGGAGGTGCGCAACGAGGTAGGCGGCCGCCAGGGCGACCGACAGCACCAGCTTGCGCTTGACGTAGGCGTTGCGCGTGCCGGCCCTGGCCGCCAGGGCCAGGACCAGCGCGAGCACGCCGATGAGAACGAGGATGGACACGTGAGGCCCGGCCCTGGTCAGTCGGCCGTCGGCCTTCGAACGGAAGTGGTCATCGCGGGTTCAACGTACGCCGGGTCCGGCCGCATCGTCGCAGTGGGTCACCGCACACCGTTGGGCCGCTCACGTCAGCGACCCGGCCTTCTTGAAGCTTTGAAGGTCGGCTGGCGTGATCTTCACCGCCACGACGGCGGGGTTGGTCCCGCCCTTGGCGTCCTTCTCGGGATCCAGCCCTCGCGCGCCGCCGGAGCCGACGACCTGCGCGGACTTGGTCTCGCTGCCGCCCCCCGACACCAACCGCCCGAGCCCGAACCCCTTCTTCTTCGGGGCGTCGGCGGCCTTCTCGTCGTTCTTGGCCTGGGTGCCCGCCTTGCTGCCCTTGGCCGGGCCGCCGCCCCCGAGGCCGCGCGTGCCAGCCGCCACGGAGGCGATCTGCGACTGTGGCACCGGCTTGTAGCGGACGGTCGCCTTGTAGCGCGCCTCCACGAGCTGCGCACCCGTGAGCTTCTCCTTCCCGATCGTCGACGTCAGGCGTTCCTGCCGCGCCTGCATCTCCGGGTGGGAGCTGAAGAGGCCCCGTTTCTCGGTCGCGCTCTGGTTCCGCTCGGCGAGCGTCGTCAGGAAGCTGCCGAGGCCCTGCGGGGCATACCCCGCCTTGCTTATGAGGACGATGCCCCTGGTGTCGGATGCGTTCTCGTCGCCGCGGCTGTATGCGTTGTCGACGATGTTGTTGTAGGCGGCGTTGGCGAGGAACGTCATCAGGCCACCGGCGGCGCCCGCGGCCTCCTCGGCAGCCGCGCTCTTTATCGTGTTCTTCTTCAGCGCGTCGATCGTGTGTTCCTCGGTGACGTGCACGATCTCGTGCGCGAGCACGCCGGCCAGCTCCGCCTCGTTCTTCATCAGCGCGAGGGCCCCCCGCGTGATGTGCACATACCCGTGCGGCGCCGCAAACGCGTTCACCGCGTCCGTGTCGAGCACGATGAACGTCCAGGGCAGGTTCGGTGCCGTGCTCTTCTCGGTGATCGTTCGGCCGACGAGCGACACGTACTTGTGCACGGCCGCGTCCTGCACCACGCCGTACCGCTTGCGCACGAGCTCGCTGACCTGTGCGCCGAGCTGCGCCTTCTCCTCGTCGGTCCAGCGGAAGTCGTTGACCTGCTTTGCCCGCTTGGCGCCCTGTTCGAGCAGCGTGCCGAACTGCGCCGCCGCCGGCGCGGCGAGCCCGAGCGAGATCAGGGAGACCAACAGCACTGCGGAAATGCCCTTCATGCCCTCACCTTTCGACGATCACACGCGCTCGGGGAGCGCGCCCTGCCTACGCGCGGTCCACGACGACTTCGTAGATATCGACCGCCACGCTCTTTCCCTTCACCACGACGCTGCCCAGCGGACGCAACGGCCACGGCGTCCTCAGCTGCCGGCGCGTGGCGTCGCTGATGATGATCTGCGTGCCATAGTCCTTGTTCAGCGACTCCAGCCGCGCCCCGAGATTCACCGCGTCGCCGATGACGGTGTAGCTCCGGACCTGCCGCGACCCGATGGTGCCGGCAATCATCTCGCCCGAGTTGATGCCGATGCCGATGCCGAGCGTCGGGCGCCCCTCGGCCTGCCAGCGGGCGTTCAGCTCGTCGAGGGCGTGCCGCATCGCCACCGCCGTGGCCACGGCGTGCTCGGCGTGGTCGGGGTCGTCGAGCGGCGCGCCGAACAGCGCCATGACCATGTCGCCGACGAACTTGTCGAGCGTGCCGCGATGCTCGAACACCAGGTCCACCATCCGCGAGAAGTACTCGTTCAGCTGTGCGACGAGCGCTTCGGCATCGCCCTTCTCCGACAGCGCCGTGAAGCCGCGCACATCGGAGAAGAGCACCGACATCTCTCGCCGCTGCCCGCCCAGTTCGGCCAGCGCCGGGTTGGCGAGCACCTGCTCGTACACGTCCTTCGACAGGTAGCGCGAGAACAGGGTGCGCACCTGGCGCTTCTCGCGTCCCTCGACGACGTACTGGTAGGCGAACCCGCCACCAGCGGCCAATGCCCAGCCCAGCGTCGCCGGCACGAGCGGCACCCACACACCGCGGGCGAACGCCGCAACTCCCGCGAGATGGACGACCGCCAGCAGCGCCATCGCGAGCGCGAGCCCGATCGTGGCGCGTGACGGAACGACGGCGTACCTCGCACAAACGGAAACGAGGAGCGTCGCGAGAACGCACAGCCAGCCAGGCAGCCGGCGGATGGCCGTGCCCGAGAGAATCATGTCGGCGACGTTTGCGTGGATGTGCGGCCCGGACATCGCCCCGGTCTCACCGAGGGGCACCGCGAACACGTCGCGCAGCCCGACCGCCGTGGCGCCGACGAACACGAGCCGATCCTCGAAGGTGCCGGGATCGACGAGCGGGCGCTGGCCCTCGAGCAGCTGCTGCTCGGAGTAGAAGAGGTCGTAGAAGGAGTAGGTCGGGTATGTCGGCGTGCGGCCGTCGGGAAGAACCGCGGGGCCGCGGAATCGTATCCGCGTGCGCCGCCCTGCCTGCGCCTCACCACCCTGCTCCGCGAAGCGTGGCACCTCGACGACAGGCGCGGGCACGCGCCTGCGGCCCATGACGATGTCGTCGCCCTCGAGATGGACGTCGGCACTCGGCACACCCAGCGCCACCTGCGCGGCCGCCACGCCGAGCGACGGCAGGTAGAGGCTGGCGCGACGGACGAACGGGATGATCTGGCGCACCGGCCCGTCCTCGTCGACGAGCATCACGTTGTGGCCGAGGGCGCGCGCCGACTCGCCGAGCCCCGGATACGGCCCGGAGAGCGCCGGCCGCAGGTCGATCGTGCGGTCGAGCGCGTAGGCGCCCTGGGGCGCCGTGGCCAGCTGCCTGTCGACGTCCGCGGCGCCGGTCGCGCCCTCGAACACCGCTTCGGCGAGGTGGATCACGTTGCCGGCCGCCCTCGTGGAATCCACGAGGGCCTGATCCGACTGCTCGCCCGTCCAGATCGTGCCGCCGGCGTCGAAGCCGGTGCGGCGGTCCCTGTCGGTCAGGCTGACGTCGTAGGCAACCGCCCTTGCCGGGCCACGCGCCAGGTAGTCGATCACGAACGCGTGCACGAGCCGGGGCCACGGCCATCGCCCGACGACGGGCTCGAGGCGGCGCAGGCTGATCTCGTCGATCTCGACGATGGCGATCGATGGGTGCGCCTGCTCGGGCTCGACGGTCCAGCGGATGTCGAGGTCGTACAGCTTGGATTCGACGACGCGGAAGAACGGGAGTTGGCCGAGCAGGAGGCCCGCCACGCCCGCGGCCAGCCCGAAGGCGCCTGCCAGCAGCAGACGCGATCGCATCTAGACGACGAAGCCCCGCAGAACGGGGCTGATCGGCAGGCTGAGCGCCATGGTTGGTAGCGGTACGGGGATTCGAACCCCGGTCCCGTGGCTGAGAACCACGTGTCCTAACCCCTAGACGATACCGCCGTCCAGGCACGCAGAATCTCTAGCCTACGGAACGAAGGCGAGGCTGTCAACCGCGGCGCACGCCTGGACACACGCCAGTGCGGTCGCCTCGGGGGCAGTTGCTATCATCGCCCCGTGCGAAAGCTGCTCGTGTTCCTCGTGTTCCTGCTGATCGCAGCCGGCCTGGTCTGGTTCCTCGCGGGCCGGGCGGCAGGCCCGGCGATCGAACTCGCGTCACCGTCGGCGGTCATCGGCCAGCGGACGCCCCTGAAGCTCGCGGTGTACGCGCCGGGTGGCGCGCTGACGATGTTGAACGTGAGCCTCGAGCAGAACGGCACGGCGATGCCCCTCGGCACGCTGGAGCAGCCGCGGTCGCTCGCGTTCGCGCCGTCGGCGGACCAGGTTGCGGTGACCGGGACGGTGGGCCGCCAGTCCACGCCCGAACTGCGTCAGGGCGAGGCGACCCTCGTCGTCACGGCGACGCGGCCGGTGCTGTTCGGGCTCCGGCATGTCAGTTCGACGTTCCGCAAGGACCTGCAGGTGCGGCTCACGCCCCCGCAGGTGACGGTGCTTTCGCAGTTCCACTTCATCAACCAGGGCGGGTCGGAGCTCGTCGTGTACCAGGTGAACCCGGCCGACGTCGAGTCGGGTGTGCGGGTTGGTGAGCTGGAATACCCGGGGCTGCCCGCCGAGGGCGCCGGCATCCCGAACGCGCCGGCAGGCTTGCGTGTGGCGTTCTTCCCGTTCCTCTACGACCAGCCGGCATCCACGCAGGTCTCGGTGTGGGCGCGCGACGTTGCCGGCAACCAGGCGCTCGCGTCGTTCGACTACAGGGTCACGCCCAAGCAGTTCCGCAAGAGCACCATCCCGCTGGACGACGCATTCCTCGCCAAGGTGGTGCCGGCGATCCTGGAGCAGACGCCCGATCTGGAGGTGAAGGATCCGGGCAACCTGCTGGAGAGCTACCTGGCGATCAACCGCGATCTGCGCCAGAAGAACGCCGACATGCTGCGCACGATCGGGCGCACGAAGAGCGCCCGGGAGATCCTGTGGCGGGGGCCGTTCCGGCAGATGATGAATTCGGCCGTCGAGGCCGGGTTCGCCGACGACCGCACGTACGTCTACCAGGGCAAGGCCGTGGACCGTCAGGTGCACCTCGGGTTCGACCTCGCGTCCACGCAGAACGCGCCGATCCACGCCGCTAACCGCGGCACCGTGGTCTTTGCCGGGTACCTCGGAATCTACGGCAACTGCGTCGTGGTGGACCACGGGATGGGCCTGCAGTCGCTCTACGCGCACCTCAGCTCGATCGCGGTACAGGAGGGGCAGACCGTGGAGATGAACGCGGAACTGGGACGCAGCGGCCAGACGGGACTCGCCGGCGGCGACCACCTGCACTTCACCATGCTGCTCCACGGCGAGGCGGTCACGCCAGTCGACTGGTGGAGCTCGCAGTGGGTCGAGGATCGCGTCCTGCGGAAGCTGCGTGCGGCGGGAGCGCCGGCCCCTGTGGAATAATCGCAGGTCGAGGTAATCGCCTCGCAGGCGCCCGCTTTCACCGGGGGGCCGCGCCACAGTACGAGCCGTCATGCGTCCGCACGCCGTCCCCTACCCGCTGACATCGACCCGGATGTCGGACTACCTGCAGCTGACCAAGCCGCGGCTGAACATGCTGGTGGTGTTCACGACGGCTGCCGGGTACTGGCTCGGGGTGGCCGGGCAGGTCGACCCGCGGATCTTCTTCCATGCTGTCGTCGGCACGGCGCTGGTGGCGGGCGGCTCGGCGGTGTTCAACCAGTTGTACGAGCAGGACGTCGACGCGCTGATGGCCCGCACGCGGCTGCGGCCGCTGCCAGACGGCCGGCTGACGCCATGGCGCGCCTACCTGTTCGGCCTGGTGCTGAGCGGACTCGGGCTCGTCCAGTTGTCGTTCGGCGTCAATCACCTGAGTGCCGTCGTCGCGTACGCGACGCTCGTGAGCTACGTCATCTGGTACACGCCGATGAAGCGGCGGTCGTCGCTCGCGACCGTCGTCGGCGCCATCCCGGGCGCCCTGCCCGCGGTGATCGGCTGGGCGGCGGCGACCAACACGCTGTCGCGCGAAGGGTGGCTGCTGTTCGCGATCGTCTTCCTGTGGCAGATGCCGCACTTCCTGTCGCTTGCCTGGCTGTTCCGCGAGGAATACGAGCGCGCGGGCTTTCCGGTGCTCCCCGTCGTGGAGCCCAGCGGCCGCAGCACCGCGCGACAGACGGTGATGTACACCGCGGCGCTGCTCCCCGTGAGCCTGGCGCCAGCGCTCACCGGGCTCGCAGGGCCGCTCTATTTCGCGGTGTCGCTCGTGCTCGGAATCGCGTTCCTGGTGCTCGCGCTGCGGTTCGCGCGCGACCTGCACCGCCGCACCGCGCGGCAGCTGTTCCTCGGCTCGCTGATCTACCTGCCGCTGATCTGGCTGTTCATGATCGCGACGCGCGTGCCGTGAACGTCTCCGATCTTCCCGCGCTCAACGCCGCCCTCAACACGATCGCCGCGTCGTTCCTGATCGCCGGTTTCGCGTTCATCCGCCGGGGGAACGTCGGCGCCCATCGCCTGTCGATGATCGGCGCGCTGTGTGCGTCGGCGGCATTCCTCACCAGTTACGTCATCTACCACGCCAACGCCGGATCGCGGCCGTTCACCGGCACCGGCGCGATCCGTGTCGTCTACTTCGTGGTGCTGATCTCGCACGTCGTGCTGGCGACGGCGATCGTGCCGTTCGTGCTGGTGACCGTCACCCGGGCGTTCTCGGGACGGTTCGAGGCGCATCGCCGCATCGCCCGCATCACCTGGCCGATGTGGATCTACGTCTCGGTGACCGGCGTGATCGTGTATCTCATGCTCTACAGGATGTAAGGCGATGCTGACAGGACGGGTGGCGCTCGTCACCGGGGGCAGGCGGATCGGGCAGGTCGTCGCCGAGGAGCTCGCGCGCCACGGCGCGGACGTCGCACTCTCCTACCGATCCTCGCGACAGGAAGCCGAGGACACCGCCGAGCGGGTGCGGGCGCTCGGCAGGCGCGCAGCGGTGCTGCGGGCGGACGTGAGCCGACCGGACGACTGCACGGCGCTGATCGACGGTCTCGAAGCCGCGCTCGGGTCGCTCGACATCATCGTCAACATGGCGTCCACGTATGTCGCGCGTCCGCTGGCGTCGCTCGACGAGCGCGCCTGGCGCGCCGACATCGACGCGAACCTGTCGTCGGCTTTCTACGTCACGCATGCGGCACTGCCGTTGCTGCGTCGCGCGAGGCCCGCACACGTCGTCAACTTCGCCGATTGGCTGGCCGCGAGCGGCCGCCCCGGGTACACGGGGTACGTCGCCTACTACGTCGCGAAGGCTGGCGTGAAGGCGCTCACCGAGGCACTCGCCCTGGAACTCGCACCAGCCGGCATCCTCGTCAATGCCATCGCGCCGGGTCCCATCGTGCCGCCGCCCGACATGAGCGAAGAGGAGGCGCGCGAGGTGGCGGCCGCCACGCCATTGCAGCGATGGGGCGGCGAACTGGAGATCGCCCGCGCCGTGCTGATGCTCGTGACGACGACGTTCATCACGGGGGAAACCATCCGGGTCGACGGCGGCAGACACGTAAGGTAGGGCGCCTTCCCCGAACGCGCCCTTCTCTGCTCAGCGGGCGCGCGCGCGTATCCAGTCGCCGACCTGCGTCTCCCACACCCGCCACCGCGGCTCGTCATTCCACGCTTCCATGCCATGCGGGGCGCCGGGGATCTCGACGGTGTCGACACGCGCTCCGGCAGCCCGCAACGCGGCGGCGTACGCCCGCTGCTGCGCCACCAGCCGGTCGCCGGTGCCGGCAACGAGCAGCATCGGCGGCAGCGACGCCGATGCCTGTCGCACCGGCGAGAACTCCCGCAGCGTCGCCCTCGCAGGTTCGTCCAGCGTGGTCATCGCGAACAGCCGGCGCGCCAATGAACGCGGGTTGGACGGATCGCCGGCCATCGCTTCGAGGTCGTACACCCCGTAGAAGGACACGACCCCGGCGAGCGTCGGCGCGAAGGCCGCCGCGTGCGTCACCAGCTGACCGCTCGCCGACTCGCCGACGAGCACGAGGCGCTGCGGATCGATGTGCAGCTCCGAGGCGTGCGCGCCGATCCAGGCGAGCGCTGCCCGCACGTCGCGCAGCTGTTCGCGGTTACTCACGTCGGGCGTCAGCCGGTAGTCGATCGAGACCCATCCGAGGCCGAGCGACGAGGCGAGCGCCGCCATCGGCGTGACGTAGGTCACCCTGTCGCCCGCTTCCCAGCCACCGCCGTGCACGAGGATCACCGCCCCCTGCGGACGTTCGCCGGGCGGCGTCCACACGTCGAGCGTGAGCCCCTGCGCCGCGTCGAACACCACCTTCTTACGCAGTCCCGCTGCGTCGGTCGCGTGCCGCTGTGCGGCCGGGACGGCGCCGACATGCGGCTCCAGCCACGCGAGCACGTCCGCCTTGTACCCCCACTGCGACGGCCACCAGTTCTCGACGCGATGGCTCGCCCCTGCAACTTCCACGACGTCGCAGGCCGCACTCGCGCGCGTGCAGAGCGCGTGCGCCTCCGCCACCGGCACGTCGCCATCCGCAGCGCCGTGCGCCACGCGGGTCGGCACGACGGGGG
>JAEYZV010000551.1 GCA_023427865.1 Acidobacteriota bacterium | reverse complement strand
ACCCTCGCCTAAGAAGTAAGCGTACAGTGGAAGTTCGAGCCGCTCGCCACACGGCTCCGCCAACAGGTTCAAAAACATTCGAGCGGGGACACAGGAAGGTTGGCACCGCGCAGAGCGGTGCGCGTGCGTTGCTTGCCGTCGAACATGAGGGAGCCGGGGCGGCGCATTGCTGCGGCCGCCCGGCTGATTGTCAGTTGGTGACGGGTACGCCGAACAGGTCGTGTTCGTCGGCGTCCTCGATCGTGACGCGGACGATGTCGCCTTCGTTGAGGTGGCCGGCGTCGCGCAGGTGGACTTCGCCGTCGATTTCCGGCGCGTCGGCATAGGCGCGGCCGGTGGCGCCCTCATCGCCCACGGCGTCAATGATGACGTCGAAGCTGCGACCGATCTTGGCCTGGAGCTTGGCCGCGCTGATCGCCGCCGTCTTGGCCATGATGCGGGCGTAGCGTTCTTCCTTCACCTCCTCTGGCACCGGGTTGGGCAGCGCGTTGGCGCTGGCGCCCTCGACGGGTTCGAAGCGGAAGGCGCCGACGCGGTCGAGCTGCGCCTCGTCGAGCCATTCGAGAAGATATTCGAAGTCCGCCTCGGTCTCGCCCGGGAAGCCGACGACGAAGGTCGAGCGGATCGCGATATCGGGGCAGATCTCGCGCCAGCCGCGCAGCCGGGCGAGCACCTTGGCATCGTTCGCCGGGCGCTTCATCGCACGCAGCACGTTGGGCGCGGCATGCTGGAACGGAATGTCGAGATAGGGGAGCACCAGCCCCTCGGCCATAAGCGGGATGACCTGATCCACGTGCGGGTAGGGATAGACATAGTGCAGGCGGACCCAGGGCGCGATGCGGCCCAGTTCGCGCGCCAGATCGGTCATGTGCGCACGCACGTCTCCCCCGCCCTTGAGCGGGTAGCTGGCATGACGCAGGTCAAGGCCATAGGCCGACGTATCCTGGCTGATCACCAGCAGCTCGCGCGTGCCGGCCGCGACCAGCTTCTCCGCCTCACGCAGGATCGCGTCGGGGCGCCGGCTGACCAGGTCGCCGCGCAATGACGGGATGATGCAGAAGGAGCAGCGGTGGTTGCAGCCCTCCGAAATCTTCAGATAGCTGTAGTGACGCGGGGTCAGCTTCAGCCCGGCATCGGGGATGAGATCGATATAGGGGGAGAGGTTCGCGGGCGCCGCCTCATGCACCGCCTCCACCACCTGCTCATATTCATGCGCGCCGGTGATCGCGAGGACGTTGGGGAAGCGGGCACGGATGACGTCCGCCTCCTTGCCCATGCAGCCGGTGACGATGACGCGGCCGTTCTCCGCAATCGCCTCGCCGATCGCCTCCAGGCTTTCTTCCTTCGCCGAATCGAGAAAGCCGCAGGTGTTGACGAGCACGACGTCAGCGCCGGCATAGTCGGGCGACATCTGATAGCCGTCTGCGCGCAGCTGGGTGAGGATACGTTCGCTGTCGACCAGGTTCTTGGGACAGCCGAGCGACACCATGCCCACGCGGGGCGGTGAGGGAAGACGCGTTGCCATGAGTGGTGGCGCACATAATGTGCAATGCACCATTTTGCCATATCTGCGCCGCTATGCGCGTTGAAAGGCTGGCCTTATCGCGGGACAGCGCAGGCAAGATGGGGACAAGATGATGCTGGCGATCGGGCTGATGTCCGGCACGTCGCTCGACGGGATCGATGCGGCGCTGATCGAAACGGACGGCGAGGCGATGGTGAGGGCGGTCGCATTCCGTGGTGAGCCTTATTCGGACACGGCGCGCGCGCAGCTTGCCGCGGCGACCGCGTTGGCGCTGACGTTCGACCGGCCACGCGCCAACCCCGACATGGTGGCGGCGGCGGAGCTGATCACGCGGACGCACGTGCTGGCGGTGCAGAAGCTGCTGCGCGACGCAGGGCTGAGCGCCGCCGATGTCGACGTGATCGGTTTTCACGGGCAGACCGTGGCGCATCGCCCCGATCGTGGCTGGACGTGGCAGATCGGCGACGGACAGGCACTGGCGGATGCCACCGGGATCGTCACGATCGCCGATCTGAGGAGCGCGGACGTGGCAGCGGGCGGGCAGGGCGCGCCGCTGCTGCCGATCTATCACGCCGCGCTGACTGCCGGACTGCCGCGGCCGCTGGCGGTGCTGAACCTGGGCGGGGTCGCCACCATCACCTGGATCGGCGCGGACGGCGAGCTGGTGGCATTCGACACCGGCCCCGCGAACGGGCTGATCGACAGCTGGGTGGAGCAGGAAACGGGGGCGCGGTTCGACGCCGATGGCGCGCTGGCGGCGAGCGGCCGCGTCGACGAGGCGATCCTCACCGCCATGCTGGACCATCCGTTTTTCGGGCAACCGGCGCCCAAGTCGCTCGATCGCAACGATTTCACCGTGCAGCCGGTGCGCGGGCTGGGGGCGGCCGATGGTGCGGCCACGTTGACGGCGTTCACCGCCGCGACGGTCGCCGAGGCGCTGTCGCACCTGCCCGAGCGGCCGCTTCGCCTGCTGGTGGCGGGCGGCGGGCGGCACAATCCGGTGATGCTGCGGATGATTGCGGAGCGGACCGGCCTGGTGCCGGAGCCGGTCGATGCCTTGGGGTGGAACGGCGACGCGATGGAGGCGGAAGGTTTCGCCTATATGGCGGTGCGTGCGCTCCGCGACCTGCCGATCTCCTTCCCCGCAACGACCGGCGTGCCCGCGCCCATGACCGGTGGGGTGCGGCACGACCCGGCGAGCGCGAGCGTCGGCTGAGCGGCGGGACGGCAAGCCCCGCCAATTCGATCAGCGCTCGACCGTCACCGTCGAGGGGTGATGGCGGTCGAGGTGGCGCCTGATCGTCTTCAGGTTGCGGGTGTTGGAGCGATAGAAGAAATCCGCGGCGTCGCCGACGAACGGGACGATGCCCAGCAACGTGTCAAAGCCGACGCGCGCGCCCATCCGCGCGAGCTGAAGCCGGCTCATCCCGAGGTTGCGCGCTTCCCATACGATCCACGCGCCGAGCGCCGCAGCCACCGCATCGCCGACCACGGGGATGAGGCCGAGGAAGAAGTCCAGCCCCACCTTTCGGTTCATGCCGGGGACGTCGACCACGCCCTCCAGCAGGCGCTCCATCGCTTCGATCCGGCGCCTGACGGACTCGGGATCGCGCCCTAGCGGCAGCGTCGCGGCGAACGCCATGGGCGAATTGGGATCGGCTTTGATCATGATGATATCAATTGGGGGCGCGGCGCAGCAGGTTCAACGGGTGCCACGCGCGGTCGTTGGGCTGCCACGCGCGCAGCCGCTGCGCCACCAGCGCCCAGCGGAACGGCCGGGCGAGCGGGATGAAGGCGACATCCGCGG
>JAEYZV010000514.1 GCA_023427865.1 Acidobacteriota bacterium | reverse complement strand
GGTGAACCGTGCGCATTTCTTCGCGCTCGCGGCGCAGGCGATGCGGCGCGTGCTCGTCGACCATGCGCGGGCCCACGTGGCGGCCAAGCGCGGCGGGCACGCCGAGCGGGTGACGCTCACGGGTGCCATCGCCGCTGCCGCGGCACCGGCCGGGGTCGACGTGCTCTGGTTACACGAAGCGCTGGACAGGCTGGCGGAGCTCGATGCGCGTCAGGCCCGCGTCGTGGAGCTCCGCTACTTCGCGGGTATGTCGGTCGAGGAGGTCGCGGAGGTGCTCGGGATCTCCCCCGCGACCGTCAAGCGCGAGTGGCAGACGGCGCGTCTATGGCTTGCCAGGGCACTGGACGGCGACGACACATCCGACTGAGTTCGGACGGGCAGCCGGGCGGCCGCCGGTTCGTAGCCGTCGGGCCTTTCCCGACGGCGCCAGGACCCCCCACCTGCCCTCCGCGCTGCCTCGCCACGAGTACACGAACCAGTTCCGGCCACACGAACTCACGGGGCACCGTTCGTGGGCGGAAGGGCAGGTGTGTCACGCCACCGCGACGAGGACAGGGCGTCCGGCGTTCGACCCCACGACGTTCTCTGGATACACGGTGAGTTCCACGAGACGACTCATGCGTGGCCGCGGCAGCACGACGGACGCGGAGGGCGGGCATGGCTGAAGCGGGCAAGGCCGGGATGACGCCGGAGCAATGGCAGCAGGTCAAGCGCGTCCTGAACGAGGCGCTGACGCGCGAGGGCGACAGCCGAGAGGCGTTCCTTCGCGACCTTCCGTCCGACCTGCGGCGCGAGGCCGAAGCATTCCTCAATGCCGACCGGCGCCAGGACGCCATGATCCCCACCGACGTGGGTCACGCCGACGCCGCATCGGCTCGTGGCACCCACGACGAGACCGAGCCCGAGGTGCTCGCCGGGCGTTACCGGATCGTCGGGTTGCTCGGCCGGGGCGGCATGGGAACAGTCGAACTGGCGCACGACCTTCGGCTCGACTGCCCGGTGGCGATCAAGCGTGTGCGTGATGCCTGGATCGACGACGACGAGGCGCGTCGTCGTCTGCTGCGCGAGGGACGTGCGCTGGCAGCCCTTGGGCATCCGTCCATTGCGCGCGTGCGTGATGTGCTCGACACGTCGCCTCCCGCGCTCGTGATGGAGTACGTAGAAGGCGAGTCGCTCGCGGCCTGGCTCGAGACGCCCCGCGAGGCCGGCGACGTCGTTCGGGTGCTGCAACAGATCGTGGAAGCCGTTGCCTACGCACACGGCAAGGGCGTCCTCCACTGCGACTTGAAGCCCCGCAACGTCATCGTCACGCCGGAGGCGAACGCCAAGGTCGTCGACTTCGGCATCGCACTCGTGCTCTCGCGCGCCGCGACAACCACGGTGGTGAGCGACACGACACGCCGCCCGGCGTTCACGCCGAAGTACGCAGCGCCGGAGGTCGTGCGCGGTGCGACGCCGTCCACCGCATCGGACGTCTACAGCCTCGGCGTGCTGATCGAGGAGGTGCTCGCCTGTTGCGAGCGCGCCGGGCAGCCGCTGCCGCGCGGCCTGACGAGCCCGTTACTCGACGTCGCGCTGCGCGCGAAGTCCGAGGCGCCACAGGACCGCTACCGCGACGCTGCTGCCTTGTTGAGGGCGTTGCCGGCCCCGGGGCCGCCCCCGAGTCCGCGGGGGCACTACTGGCGCACGCATGTCGCGGCGGTGTCGGTCGTGCTGGTCACGTGCATGTCGCTGATGGGCGACAGCGCCTCTGGGCTGCGTGCCGCGGGGGTCGGCGGCATTCCGGTCTTCGCCGTGGTCACCCGCGTGGACGACGCCTCGGCGAACTCGCTGTCGGCGGCCGCGGCCGACATCCTGCGCAGGTCGATGGGGCGGCTCGAGAAGTCGCAGCTCGTCACCGACACGGTGCCGCCGATGCGGACCGACGTGACGGCGCTGGTCGAGGAACTGCAGTTCGAGGGTCTGACCCACATCCTCGTGCCGACGGTGTCGCGCGCAGGCGCGGACGTGAAGGTGAGCGTCGCGATTCGGCGCGCGAGCGACGGTCGGCTGCTGACGACGGCCACGCGCACGGGACCGGCCGAGACGCTCGAAGCGCTCACGCGCGCGGTGGCTGGCGACATCCGCGACTGGCTGGGTGAGCCGAAGCAACAGGCACTGCCTCCGCTGCCACCGCTCAGTGTGCGCTCGGCGTCCGAATACTCGGAGGCGAGGCGCTACCTGGAACGTCCCGACCGCGACGACGCGCTCAGATACGCGCGTTCGCTGCTCGAATCGGTGACCCGCCGGGACCCGCAGTACGCGCCTGCGTACGCCGAGCTCTCACGCGTGCTCGTGCTCCTGTATCGGCAGACGCCCGACCCCGCGCTGCTGGTGCAGGCGCGGAACGCGGCCGACCGCTCCCAGGTGCTGCGCCCCGAACTGCCCGAGGGCCACATCGCGCTGGCCACCGTGTTCGTCGCGACGGGCCGGCGGGACGACGCGAACGCCGAGCTGAAGAAGGCGATCGAAGCGGACCCGGCCCACGAGCACGCGCTGCGCCTGCTGGGGCAGAACGAGGTGGCGAGCGGCCATGTGGACGAGGGCATCGCCATACTCGAGAAGTTGATCCGCCTGCAGGAGAGCTGGGGCAACTACCGCGCGCTGGGCACGGTGTACTTCAACCATGGCCGGTACGACGAGGCGCTGGCGCACTTCCGCCAATTGACGGAGCTGCAGCCGGACAACCCCTGGGGCTTCCAGATGCTTGGTTCGGCGCACCACCGCCTGCGTCAGTTCGACGAGGCGGTGAAGGCCTACGAGCAGTCGTTACGACTGCGGCCCACCGCGTCGGCCCTCACCAATCTCGCCACCGTCCATTACCAGCGCAACGACCTCGCAGAGGCGGAGCGGCGGTATGCGGAGGCCGCCGCCCTCGAGCCGGGCGACCCAGTGTTCCACCGCAACCTTGCCGATGTGCAGTTCCTGCGGGGCCGCCATGCCGAAGCGCGCGCGACGTACGGCAGGGCACTGCTCGCCGCGGAGGCCCTGCTCGCGGTCGACGCCAGCGACGTGCGTGCCCGCGGCAACGCCACGTACGCCGCGGCGAGGCAGGGGGTCTGCGACGTCGCGTTGACGCACGCCGCGCAACTCGAGACGGAGGCCGGTCGTCAGGTGCCCGCGCTCGCCAACCTCGCCAATGCGTACGCCCTCTGCGGCCGCTTCAGCGAAGCGCGCGCTGCCCTCGAGCGCCTGAAGGCTCAGGGAAGTACGCCCGGCGACTACCTGGAGCGCGATGTACTAAATCAGCTTCGCCAGCGTTCTGAGTTTGCGGCGCTGTTGTCCCCGGTCGAGCCCTGATCGGTGAGCATCACGCGTAAGTGAGTAGGCTCGGTCATCACTCGCGGCCCGGGGGCGGTCATGTCAACTACGTCTCGCATCTATTCGCTATCGGCGCCGTTGTTGGCCGGCGTCGTATGCCTGGGTCTCGAGGCCGGCCTTACCGCCCAGGATCCGGTTCGCGACCCGAGGTGTCGCAGCGATTCAGGAACAATTCGCACCTGCCTCGTCCCGCAAGCCAGGATCGAGGGACGCGCGAACATTCCGCTCGAGTCTCCCGGCTGCTTCTGGCTGAAGGAGGACGAGAAAGAGAAGCGAAAGCAGTACAAG
>JAEYZV010000500.1 GCA_023427865.1 Acidobacteriota bacterium | reverse complement strand
CGCGGGGCACGGCCGGGGGGCTACACGCGGGCGGTACACGTCCGGTGGCGACACCGATGGAGTAGCCGTCGCCAACCGGGCGACCGGTAGGGCGCGTTCCCCGAACGCCCCAACGTCTCCTGACGCCGCTGCGCGTTCACCGCTTCTGGGCCAGGAGGAGCAGGGAACTTCCCACGGGCATGTCGACCCGGCGCACCAGCGCGGCTTCGAGCTTCAGCACCGCCGTGAGCGCGTGATTCACCGCTGCCGTCGGGATCCCGATCTCGGCCTGCGCCTCTTCGGCGGGCTTCAACCCGCGCCGGCGCTGCCACCAGCGCAGCCCGAACATCACCGGGAACAGCGACGTGTTGGTGAACGTGAGGCGGTCCACATGGAATCCCGCCGCTTCCACCGCGGCGTGCAGTTCACCGCGTTCGTACCTGTGCGCTTCCTCGGCGAGTACCGCGTGGTCGCCGCGCAGCGCCTCGAGCGCCGCGACGTTCAGGACGAGGTGGCCGCCGGGCGCGAGGATGCGGTGGAATTCGGTAAGCACCTGACGCCCGATGTCGGGCGGCAGGCATTGCAGGACGTCGAAGCAGGTGACGAGGTCGAACGACGCGTCACGGAACGGCACGTGCACGACGCTCGCTTGCGCGAGGCGTCGCGTGCCGTGATCCTTGGCAAACTTCAAACCCGTCCACGTGAGGTCGAACCCGTACGCCGTACCGTACTGCGCCAGCATCGGCAGGTTCACACCCGTGCCGCATCCGCAGTCGAGGAGGCGCACGGGCGGACGGGTCGCCGCGGCGCGCGCGACGACTGGCGCCACGAATGCACGGAATCCCTTGAACCAGAAGTGTTCGCGCTCGGCGCGACGCGTGGCTTCGAGCAGCAGATCCATCAGGAGGCGGTCGTCGGACGAGTCGTCGGGGCTGCGGAAGGCGGGGTCGCCGCCTGGGGCTCTTCCGGTGCGGAAGGGGTGGGGGCGTCCGAGGGCGCGGGCGATGGGGTCGGCCTGGCCGCCTCCTCGATCTGCGCCTCGCGCCGACGGAACTCCGAGCCCACGCGATCGGGCGTGCTCGTCCGGGGGTTCCAGCCGAGGCGCATCACCTGCAGCGACACCGAGCGCCGGCCGAATGCGAGCGCCTCGTTGCAGTTCCACATGTAGATGTCGATCTGGCGGCCCTTCACCTTCGGCCCCGTGTCGAGGATGGTGTAGATGCCGTTGTAGCGCTGGCCGAGCGAGTCCACCTGGATCACCGAGCCGACCGGCAACAGTTCCGGATCCGCCGCCGCGATGCCCGTCCTGATGCTCGCGCCCGAGGCCGTCGTCGTGCCCTTGCAGTAGGCCGTGGCGCGGAACCGAAGCCGAAGGCCCGGTGCGGGCGAGGCGACATCCTGCGGATCCGGCGGCCCGGGTTGCATGACGGGTGTCTCGGCCCGGGTGCGGCGCAGCGCGCTCGGGATGTACTGCGAGTCGAAGATCGGGCTCTCGTACATGAGCGCGAAGGCGAGCGCCGCGCTCGCGGCCACGACGATGCGGCGACGCAGGGAGCGGGTGAGGAGCATCAGCCGTGCTCCTGCGCCCGAGCCGCCAGCTCGCCGAAGTGCTCGTATCCGCCGGGTAGCGCCGTCTGGCGACCGTCAGCCTGCACCACGACTGAATCGGCCTCTTTGGTGCACACGCCAATCCGGGTCACCGGCGGGTAGCCCTTGCGCCCGGTGGCGTGCAGGAATCGCCGGCGCAATCGGCGCGGCACCGCGAACAGCAGTTCGTAGTCCTCGCCGCCCGACCATGCCAGCGCGTCGGAGTCGGCCCCGGTCGCCGCGACGACATGCGCGACGGCGGGGGAGACGGGAAGCGCCGCGGCCTCGACGCGCACACCGACGCCGCTTGCCTGCGCCAGCTGCCGCAACGCATCGGCGAGGCCGTCGCTCGTGTCCATGCAGGCCGACGCGGCCCTGTTGCGGGCGACCTGCTGCCCGAGGAGCACCCGCGCCTCGGGCCGCCGATACCTCGCGATGGCCCGTTCGAGGGCCTCCGTCATGTCTCGAGACATCGTCTCGTGCGTGGCCGGGCTCGAAGAGCCGGCCCCACCGTCGTCGAGCCGCTGCAGCCACGCCAGACCTGCGGCGGCCGCACCAACCTCCCCGCTGACGTACAACTCGTCGCCCGCGCGGGCACCACCGCGTCGCAGTACGTGACGCAGCTTGACGGCGCCGCTCACCGTCGCGTCCACGAACAACACCGGCGACCGAGACACGTTGCCGCCCACGAGTTCCACGCGCGCGGCCTTCGCCGCCTCGACGAACGCCTGCACGAACTCGGCGACCCACAGGGCCTCGAGCGCGGCGGGCAGGCCGAGCGACAGCATGGCCACACGAGGTTCGGCACCCATCGCTGCGATGTCGCTGAGGTTGACGTGCAGGGCCCGATGCCCGACGTCGGCCGCGCTGCTGAACGCGCGCGTGAAGTGGACGCCATCGACGAGCACATCGGTGGTCAGGACGTCGACGTGGTTGCGGCGCGGACGCACGACCGCCGCGTCGTCGCCGATGCCGAGGAGCACGTCAGGGGTATGCGAGACGCCGGCCACCTCCGCAATCCAGCGGATCAGGCCGTGCTCGCCGACCTCGCCAATCGTCGCCGACTGGGCATGAGGCCACCCCGGCGGGGCAGGACGAACCATGGTCAGCGGGCGATCTCCACGGCTCGTGTCTCCCGGATGACCGTGACCTTGATCTGGCCGGGATACTCGAGCTCGTTCTCGATGCGGCGGGCGATGTCCTTGGAGAGCCACACGGCATCCTCGTCGGACACCTGGTCGCTCTGGACCATGATGCGGACTTCCCGCCCCGCCTGGAGCGCGAAGGATTTCGACACTCCCTTGAAGCTATCGGCAATGTCTTCGAGCTTCTCCAGACGTCGCACGTACGACTCGAGGATGTCGCGACGGGCGCCCGGTCGAGCGGCCGAGATCGCATCGGCCGCCTGCACGATCATCGCCTCGAGCGACGGCCAGTCGATGTCCATGTGATGCGCGGCGACGGCGTCGAGCACGGGCTGCCGCTCGCCATGCTTGCGCAGCACGTCGAGGCCGAGCTCCAGGTGCGTCCCCTCCATCTCGCGGTCGATCGCCTTGCCGACGTCGTGCAGGAACGCGGCACGCACGGCGACATGGCTGTCGAGGCCGAGTTCGCGCGCCATGATGCCAGCCAGGAATGCCACTTCCTTGCTGTGGTTCAGCACGTTCTGTCCATAGCTCGTGCGGTAGCGCAGCCTTCCCATCAGCCGGAGCACCTCCGGATGCACGTCGTGCAGCCCGAGCTCGAAGGCGGCCGTCTCGCCATCGCGACGGACCGTTTCCTCGAGCTCCGTCTTCACGCGCTCGACGACTTCCTCGATGCGCGCGGGATGGATGCGTCCGTCGGCGATGAGCCGCTCGATGGCCTGGCGGGCCACCTCGCGGCGGAAGGGATCGAAGCAGGACAGGATGATGGCGCCGGGCGTGTCGTCGACGATGAGCTCGACGCCGGTGGCCTGTTCCAGCGCGCGGATGTTCCGTCCTTCACGGCCGATGATGCGCCCCTTCATGTCGTCGCTCGGCAGGTCGACGACAGAGACGGTGGTCTCGATGGCGTGCTCGGCGGCGCTGCGCTGGATGGCCTCGGTGATCACCTGGCGCGCCTTCCCGGCGGCTTGTTCGCGGGCTTCGGTCTCGAGCCGTTTGACGATGTGGGCGGCCTCGCGCCGCGCGTCGTGCTCGAGCTGACGCACGAGTTCGGCCTTCGCCTCGTCCGCGGTGAGCCCCGCCACCCGCTGCAGTTCCGCCAGCACGTCGTTGCGGCGCGCCTCGGCGTCGGCCAGTTGCGCGCGCGCCTGGCTCTCGAGCGCGGCGACCCGCTCCTGCTGCCGCTGCAGATCCTGCTGACTGGCCAGCAGCGCCTTGTCGCGCTGCAACAGCTCGGTGGTCCGTTCCGCGGCGTGCCGTAGCTGTTCGGATGCCTGCTGCTCGGCCACGCGCGCCGATTCCTGCAGCTGCCGCGCCGTGCGCTCGGCGTCCACGAGGAGCGTGTGCGCACGCTCCTTGGCCTCGAGCTCGGCTTCCTTCCGCCGCGCCTCGGCTTCACGATCGGCGTTGCGGAGCGTGAGTGCCGCCTGGTCCTCGACGCGGCGTCTCTCTGCTGCCAGCCGCCGTCGCGCCCACAGCAGCCAGAACAGGACTGCCAGTGCGGCGGTGACGTCCAGCACGAACGCGAGCACTTCGAGGGAGGTCCACTGGCCCATGTACAGACTCGACTGTGGCCCGAACCCGGAGGCGAAGGCAAGCGGCGTCTCGCACGCGTCGTTCAGGCGTGCAGGGGACGGGCAGCGTTCTGGCCTTGCGCGCGAACCCGCCGGCAGCTGCGGGTCGAAGCTGGGGTGTGGCCGTGCGACCCGCCGCGCCGGGGCGCTGGCGGCGTCGGAAACCCCGCGTTGCCGTGTGGGGAGGTCGTTGAACCTGCGGAAGCAGGTGGAACCACTGTAAGAGCCGCGCTTCAGGCTTCCTCTCTGCGGAGGCATGCACACCACGCGGCCGTCGCGATTCGCTTGGGGTAAAGAACATCGGCTCAAGCGAGCCTCTACCCATCACGTACAACGCAGGCTTGACGATAGTAACACGCACGCCGCCGGGGCCGTGGCGACAGGTCACCGGGCCGCGGCGTCGTCGGGGGAACGTCGGCGGAAGCGGAACCAGTCGGTCTGGTTGAAGGTGAGGCCGACGTGCAGGCGGGTGATGCTGCGCAGGAAACCGATGTTGTAGTAGTCCTGCCCGTCGTACACGCGGACGAAGAAGCCCCAGCCGCCACTGATGGCCGGGAAGCAGGAGAGCTGTCCGAACGCGGACAGTTCGTCCAGCCCGTCGGTCACGCCGGGATTCCACGTCAGCCCGGCCTCGGCCTCGAGCCGCTTGCCGCAGAACCCGATGCCTCGCCAGGCGTACGCGGCGCGTCCGCGCACACGGGCCCGTCCCATGAGTTCGACGATGTCCTCGTCCACCCAGGACCTCGGGTGGTATTCGAACTCGGCGCCGATGCGCGCCTCCCGGGTGGCCGGCTTCAGGCCGGTGTCGGGATCGGTCGTCCCGCCGAGCCGATAGCGCACGTGGTTCACGCCGATGCGCACGTAGTTGGTCGAGAAGCTGCCATCGTATTCGTTGATCGTGTCGAGCGTCACCGGAATGCCAGCGGGCACGCATTCGGTGGAGTCGGGATCCCGTTCCTGCTCCCTGGTGATGCAGCCCTCCTGGCCGTTCGAGTGATGGCCGACGATGACGTGTCCTTCCCAGAACCTGATGGTCGAGATCTCCGCGATGGCGGCCCTGGCGGCGGCCCGCATCGTCTGCATCTCCTGCGGCGATTGCGGCTGTGCTCGCGCGGACGGGCGGCTCTCGAGCGCGCGCCGATCACCTTCGGGCAGGTCGAGCCAGAACACCTGGAAGTTGCCGCGAGGCATGTACGACGGCGTGCGGACCGGCGCCGATGCGCTCCGCAGCATCCGCAGGCGCACCGCGGGAGTCCCCGAAATCGCGTAAGCGAAGCGTTTCAATCCGCGGCCCGAGGCGACGGCGGTCTCCTGGCGATCGACGTCGAGCAGCTTCGTGTAGTCCTGCTGGACGACGAGGTGCGGGAACAGATCCGCCTCGAGGCGATAGGGCCAGAACCGATCCTCGAGCGCCGACTCGCCGTACACGGTCCAGAACACATCCGTGCCTTCGAGGAAGGGGATGGTCGAGGCCGCCGGCGTCTGTTCGACACCGCCGTCGTCGCGCAGGATCGTCTGGGCCGACGCGAATGACGAGAGGGCCAGCACCGCGACCGAGAGGACGATCGACTTCATGGCCGGGCCGCGCCTGCGGGGCGCTCGACCTCATAGCACGCCGGACACGTGCGAAACAGACACGAGACGGTTCGCCGGAGCAAGCGCCGACGAGCCGTGCGGGTGGGGCGGCGGGGGAATTCAGGCGCCGTGCTTTTGCAGCACGGCGTCGATGAGGCGCTCGAGCTCGCCGGCGCGGTCGACCAGTTCCGCGGCCACGCGCGCTTCGTCGTCGCGGCTGCGGAAGCACTCGTCGGCGATGTTGAGCGCCGCGAGCACCGCCAGCTTCGTGGACTCGCCGATCGGCACGGCCGTCGACGCCGACTCCATCGTCCGGTCCACGTGGCGGGCGAGCTTGTGGACGTACGCCGGATCGAGGGCGCTGCGAATCGGATAACGCAGCCCCTGGATGTCGACGAGCACCACGTGGTTCGGTGGCGTCTGGTCGCCGAGAGGCGTCTCGTCGTCGTCCGCGGGACGGGAAGGATTCACGAACACATCACATCTGCAGGGCGTCGAGCTGGGCGAGCATGTCGGCCACGCGCGCGCGCACCTGGTCGCGCTCCTCGCGCATCGACTGCAGCTCGCTCGCCACGCCCTCGGCATCCACGAGCTGCGCCTGCAGCGCGTCGACGTCCTTGTTCAGCCGCTCGTTGTCGGCGCGCAGCTTGGCCGCCTCGGCGCGGCTCCGCTCGACGAGGGTGATCAACTGGCGAATCTTCTCGTCGAGGCGTTCCACGACCCCGAGGTCGACGGCGGGCACGGCATTGCTCATCTGGCGACTCCACGGCACGCCCTCGCGTGCCTTCGTTACGTGCGCAGGGTGGCGCCGTGCTCGGCCGTCAGCGCCGCGAGAATCGCATCGGTGGCAGCATGCACCTCCGCGTCCGTCAGCGTGCGATCGGGGGCCCGGTACGTCAGCCTCAGTGAGAGGCTCACTGTCCCGTCCGGCAGCGACTTGCCCTGGTAGCGATCGAACTCGCGCACCGCCACAAGGGTCGACGGCGCAGACGCGTGAATCGTGCCACGAACCCTGGCGGCCGGCAAGTCAGCCGGAACGACGATCGAGATGTCGCGCACCACGGAGGGATGGCGGGGCAGTGGCTTCATGACGACCTGGCGATCCGGGTCGTAGTGTGGCGCCGCCAGATCGAGGTCGATTTCGGCGACCATCACGGGATCCGTCGCCGGGATGCCGCGGGCGTCGGCCAGCGCCGGGGCCAGCCGGCCCACCCAGCCGACCTCGACGCGCGGCCCGCCGTCGTCGACCCGCACGAGCCGTCCCGCGCGACCCGGCGCGAGCGCGGTGTGATCGGCCGCCTCGACCTCGATCGACACGCGAAGCACCGCCGCGACCCGGTCGACGATCCCCAGGACGTCGTACTCGTCCACCAACCGCCCGCTGCCGCTCCAGTGCTCGGGCGAGGCCGCACCGGTCCACGCGAGCGCCACACTGCGCGTCTCGCCGTGCGCCGCCGTGAAGCGCGTGCCGATCTCGAACAGCCGGATGTCGCGTTGCTCCCGCCGGCGGTTGTGCGACACGCTGTCCACCACCCCGGGGAGCAGCGACGGGCGGAGCACCGAAAAGAGCTCCGACAACGGGTTCGCGATAGCGATCGCTGACGTATCGAACGGCGCCGCCGCCTGCTTCTCGATGAAGGTGAAGGTGACCGCCTCGGCGAAGCCGGCGCCAACGAGCATGTCACGCACGCGGGCGTCACGCTGCAGGCGCGGGGCGGGGCGCGGTGGCGGCGCGGCAAGCGGCGGGAACGTGGCCGGCAGGCGATCGTAGCCGGCGCAACGCGCGACCTCCTCGATGAGGTCCTCTTCGCGCGTCACGTCGCCACGCCACCCCGGCACGCGCACCTGCCACGCGACACCCACGTGCGCCCCGTCGACGGCCGGGCTCGGAGAGCCGGCCCTACCGCCCTGGGTCCCAACGGGGCCCTCGCCGGGCACGCTTGCAACGCCACTGTCATCTGCGGGCGCCAGCCCGAATCCGAGGGAGGTCAGGATGGCGTGGACCTCGTCCACCGGCACCTCCATTCCCAGCACGCGCCCGATGCGCGCCCAGCGCAAGGGCACCGTTCGGAGGGGACGAGTCGCATCGCCGATGGCGGCGCCGCCAGCGCGGGCGGTGCCCGCGCCGATCTGCGTGATCAGCTCGACGGCGCGGGCGAGCGCCCGGGCCGGCATCGACGGATCGGTGCCGCGCTCGAACCGGTAGGACGCCTCGGTCGACAGGTTCAGCCGCCGTCGCGTGCGGCGTACCTGCGCGGGCTCGAAGTACGCGCTCTCGAGCGCGATCGTCCGGGTGCCTGGCCCGATCTCCGTCTCGGCGCCTCCCATCACCCCGGCGATCGCCTGTGCGCGCGCGGCGTCGGCAATCACGAGCATGTCGTCGGCAAGTGTCCGCGCTACGCCGTCGAGCGTGGTCAGTCGCTCACCCGGCCGCGCCGTGCGGATGCAGAGGTGCCGATCCGTGATCGTCTCGTAGTCGAACGCGTGCAGCGGTTGGTTCAACTCGAGCAGTACGTAATTGGTGACGTCGACGATGTTGTTGATGGAGCGGACGCCACTCAGGGTGAGGCGATCGACGAGCCAGGCAGGCGAGGGGCCGACCGTCACGTCCATCAGGGCCGCACAGTAGAGCGGACAGAGATCGGGGCGCTCGACGGTCACGCGCAGATCACCCACCGCGGACGGTGGTGCGGCCGTGGTCGTGGGGGGGGGGGGGGGGGCGGGCGGGG
>JAEYZV010000432.1 GCA_023427865.1 Acidobacteriota bacterium | reverse complement strand
GTCACGCACCGGATGTCCTGCGGCGCCTGGATGCGGGAGATGACGCACGCGGCCAGGCGCGCCCCGACCTCCTCGAGCGGGATGTGGATGGAGGCCAGGCGGGGGTGCATCGTGGCGGCCTCGATGTCGTCCAGGCCGCCGACGCTCACATCGCCTGGCACCCGGCGGCCGGCCTCGCGAAGGGCGTCGCAGACGCCCTCGGCCGTGCCATCGGAGCCGGCGACGACGGCCGTCACCGGCGCGCCCTCGGCCAGCAAAGACTGCATGCCGAGGTAGCCCGCCCGCCGCGGTTGTTCGCAATCGGGCGACACGGCCCGTGCCAGCAAGCCGGCTTCCGCCATCGCACGCGCGTAGCCGTCGTGACACCGATCGAACCAGGGGAACCGCCGGTTGCCGATGAACCAGACGTCCTGGTGGCCGAGCCCCAGCAGGTGTCGCGTCATCTGGCACGCCCCGCCGACGTCGTCGTACCAGACCGTGTCGTGCTGCGTTTCCTGCCACGGGCGGAGGACGCTGTTGCCGTGAACGGCCAGCGCATTCGTCGACCGCGCCAGCCGCTCGATCAGGTTGCCGGCGTGCATGCCGGCCAGCACGAAGCCGTCGAGGATGTCGTGGCGCAGGAGGAGCCGCGGCAAGCGCAACTCGTCGGCCGGCACGTCGGCGTCGTAGCGAAGCGAGACGAAGACGACGTGGTAGTCGAGGCTGGCGCAGTAGGCTTCGGCGCCCGCGAGGATGCGTGAGTGGAAGGGGTGGAGCAGCGGGCGGTTGCCGAGCACGAAGGCGATGAGGCGCGGCTTCACTCGCGCGGCCAGGTCGACCTTCATCCGGCCGGCGATGCGCTGCACGCGGGCAGCGATCTCGGGGCTGACCCGCCCCGTGCGGTTGACGACGCGCGACACTGTCGCGCCGCTGACACCGGCGGCGCGCGCGATGTCCTGCAGGCGGACCTTCTTGTCCTTCATCAGCCCCTTCGCTCGGAGTGCGCGCATGGTCCCAGAACGGGACGAATGGGGTCAAGAAAATTTTCACACGGCGAGGAAAATTTGCTTGACTTCCTGCCGTTCTGCGCCAATCTTGTGCGCACCACCACAGCGATTGCTGCTGTCGGGCTTTCCCGGAGGTTTCCGTGGCGTCCCTCTCTCTGTTTCTGCACGGCGCGCGCGTCGTCGTTGCCAGTTGGCTCTTGTTGTTGCTCCTTCCGGGCACCACGGCCGCGCAAGCGCTGTACGGCAGCGTCACCGGCGTGGTGACCGACAACACGGGAGGCAACATCCCCGGGGTCACGGTCACCCTCACCAACGAAGGGACCGGCCTCAAGCTCGAGACCACGACGGACGGCGAGGGGCTCTACACGTTCCGCAACGTCCTGCCGGGCACCTACACGCTCGGGGCCGTGCTTCAGGGCTTCAAGACGTTCACGCAGACCGCTGTGCCGCTGACGGCCGGCAGCATCGTCCGCGTCAACGCCGTGCTCGAGATCGGCGACCTCACCGAGACGATCACGGTCACCAGCGAGGCGGCGCTGCTCAAGACCGACAAGGCGGACGTCAGCGTCGAGCTGAAGCCCAAGGAGATCACCGACCTGCCGCTGAACCAGTACCGGAACTACCAGGCGCTGATGAACCTGGTGCCTGGCGCCACGCCGGGCGCGTTCCAGAACTCGACCGGATCGACGCCGCAGCGTTCGTTGAGCGTGAACGTCAACGGCACCAACCGGAACAACAACAGCACGCGCATCGACGGTGCGGCCAGCATCAACATCTGGCTGCCGCATCACGCGGGCATGGTGGCGTCGGCCGAGACCATCGACAGCGTCAACATCGTGACCAACAACTTCGACGCCGACACCGGCATGGCCGGCGGCGCGGCGATCCAGGTGGTCACCAAGTCCGGCACGAACGAACTCCGTGGGTCGGCGTTCGTCTTCCACAACACCGCCGACTGGAACGCCAACACGTTCTTCAACAACGCCAACGGCCTGAGCAAGCCCGAAGGGACGCAGTCGATCTTCGGCGGCACGGTGGGCGGACCTGTCGTGAAGAACCGTCTGTTCTACTTCGGTTCGTGGGAACGCTTCACCGAGCAGCGCGGGTTCCAGGAGACGTTCACGGTGCCGACGGCGCGGATGCGCGCCGGGGACTTCGGCGAGGTGCTGGCCGCCTACCCGAACTTCCGCATCTACGATCCGCTGACCGGCGCGGCAAACGGCTCGGGACGCGAGGTGTTTCCGGGCGCCGTCATTCCTGCCAACCGCCTGAGCGCGATTGCGGGGCGGATCAACGAGGTGTATCCGGCGCCGAACTCGTCGGCCGACATCAATCGCGACGGCCTCGCCAACGACTACGTCATCGAGCGGCAGCCGACGTTCGACCGCGACAACTTCGACGCGAAGGTGACCTTCAACCGGTCGAGTGCCCACCAGATCTGGGGCAAGGTCTCGTACCTGAAGGCCGACGTGCAGGACCGCTTCCAGCTCGGCTTCTCCGAACCGGCGCCGGCGCCGACCGAAGTGCTCGCCCCGGTCTTCGGTCACACCTGGACGCTCAGCCCGACGCTGATCCTCGACGGCAATTTCGGCGTGACGCTCAACGAGCAGAGCGGCCTGTCGCCCGATTACGGGCAGAACTACGGGCTCGACTGGGGAATCCCGGGCACCAATGGTTCGGACATCCGCCAGAGCGGCCAGCCGCAGATCGTCAACGGCCTGAGCCAGATCGGCAACTTCTCGTCGTGGAACCCGTACTTCTACACCACCTCGGTGTACTCGTTCTCGCAGGCCCTGACCAAGGTCGCCGGGCGCCATGAACTGCGGGTGGGCTACGACTTCAATCACCTCGAGATGAACCACTGGCAGCCGGAGATCGGCGC
>JAEYZV010000387.1 GCA_023427865.1 Acidobacteriota bacterium | reverse complement strand
ACCCTGGTCTGGGGCGACACGTTAGTGTGGGGAGACTGAGTCTTCCGACTGTCGGGATCGTGAGGTGCTGTAAACTCATCAGCACCTCGCGCAATGCCTCTTAACCCGCCCGCCCAGCTCAGGCGCGCTCTCCGCTCTGGGGATCTCGTTGCCTGCAGGCACTTGCTTCGAAGCTCGCCGCTCGATCCCTCAACCAAAGCCGTAATCCAAGCCGATCTAGAGCGGCAAGCCGGAAAGCTTGAAGACGCGCTCAGGCTGATCTCAGGGGAAGTCTTTGAGACCGCATCTGTCAGGATCGTCGCGAATCGAATAACGGGTGAACTCCTCGGCAGCACTGGAAAGGTAGTGGAGGCTCTCGACCTTCTCGACCGCACGCTTGCCGAGGGCGAGTCAGAGCGAGAGTACGAGCAAGTAGCGTTGATCGCCTTGTCGCGCTTCACGCTCCTGACGAGCCACCGAAGCCTCGCCGAAAGTCAGCAGGGCTTGGAAGTCGCTAAGAAAGCCGTGCTCCGCTGCGGTGACGGGCAACTCTTTGCGGCGCTGCACGCCAGGGTCGGCCAAGCCTACGCGCAGCGGAGTCTTCCAAGCGTTGCAATTGGCGAACTTGAGTTCGCTCTCTCCCTGATGGCCGCAGAGCCCAATGCAGGCATCGAAGGGTTCATCAACCTTGCTCTGTCAGGAGCCGAGTACTTGCTCGCGCGGAGCAAGGCCGCAGCTAAGCGAGCTCGAGGCGCGAGATTGATAGCTGACAGGAACGGACTGCACGGGCTCAAGGCTGCCGCACAAGCAAACCTAGCATTCTTGGAATGTCGACGCGGCAACTTCGAAAGCGCGAAAGCTCTCGCTGCGGCGTCGTTAGACTCCGTTCCGTCGCTGTCGCTCGCCCGAGGGGCTCTGCTCGATACGCTTGCCAACGTCGCATTGGTCGAAGGCCACCTCGAACGAGCGCACGATTGCGTCGCTCAGATCAACGTAATCAACTCCGCGCTCAGTAGTTCAAGCCTGCTTCTCGTCGACAGTGCTCCAGCGCGGGCCCAGTTGCTTCGACTGCAAGGAGACTGGGAGCAGGCCCTGGACGTGCTCACGCAGGCGCGCCAAGCAGCAGATTCGCGCGGCGATGCTGCCAATTGGGCAAAACTGACGTTGCTACGAGCGGAAGCCCTGTGTGCCGTCAACGATCGAGTCGCATGTGATCGCGACTTGCTCGACGTGTTGCAGCGAGCGCAGAGCCCAAATGCGGAGGTCCTAGGCCTCCTGGCCAGGGCTCGCGCGGTCCGCGCTGCCGCCGCGGGCGACGGCAAGCGTGCGCGCTCAGAGTTCGCTCGAGCGTCGCGCGTCTTTGGTGCATCTGGCGACAAGTTCATGGTGCTAGCAACCGCGAGCGTGCAGGCGGACTGCTCCAGGAGCAGTGGTGGGCATCAAACGACCACGCCACTGCGTCGGCCATCGAGGCGATTGGATCTTGCAGAGAGTCTTTCATTCGTTTGCGCGCTGCTGCCGCAGCCCCATCTAGCAGGCGCAGAGGCGGTCCGGCTGGTCAGAAGACTTCGCATTGTCGAAACGGTTGAATTGAAGACGTGCGATGCGGCGAACCCAGCGGGTCCCGACGACGTCGTGTTGGGTTCAGTGGGTAGCGAAGAACTGGCGCTGCGAGTACGTGCGAGCAACGATCCGCAGGCCGCTGAAGCGATTGCTCACATTCAGAGTGTGCTGCGAGTCGCCGTCGCCGGATCGCGCGCGCGGCTTGAGTCGGCTCGTCGTGTGTTGTCCTGGGAACTCGACGTTGCCCCTGAAGGGGCGGTGGGGCTCTACGTCGCCAGCAACATGAAGCGGCTGTTGGCGACGATCCGGAAAGTAGCGATGAGTAATGCACCTGTTCTCATAGCGGGGGAGACCGGCACAGGAAAGGAGATTGTTGCCAAGGAGATCCACGCAAGCTCGAAGCATGCGCAGCGACCCTTCGTGGCGTTCAACGTCACTGCCGTCCCGCGTGAGATGCTGGAAGGTCAGCTGTTCGGCTACCGCCGCGGCGCCTTCACCGGCGCGGTGACCGACGCCAAGGGGCTCATTCGCGAGGCCGAAGGCGGCACGCTGTTCATCGACGAGATCGGCGAGCTCAGTCCCGACCTGCAGCCGAAGCTCCTTCGCTTCCTCGAGAGCGGCGAGATCCAGCCGCTCGGCGAACGCCCCCAGCGCGTGGAGGTCCGCATCGTCGCCGCGACCAACGCCCACCTGGATCGGCTCGTGAGGGAAGGCCGCTTCCGCGAGGACCTCTTCTACCGACTCAACGTCGTGTCGCTCACCATTCCACCGCTGCGCGAGCGACGCGAGGAGATCCCGACGCTGCTGCACCACTTCCTGACGCAGCACGCCAAGGAGGCCGGCAAGCTGATCCCGCAGCTGTCGGCGCAGGTGCTCGAGCGGCTCTCCGCCTACGATTGGCCCGGCAACGTGCGGCAGCTCACCAACGAGCTGAAACGGATCGTCGCGCTTTGCGATGAGAACGAGATCGTCGGCATGGAGCAGCTCTCCGAGTCCATTCGGCAGCCCACTCCGGCGCCAGCGGCGCCAGCTTCGACCTCCGCCGATCCCATCGTGACCGTGCGGCTGGACCAGACGCTCCAGGAGATGTACGACGACGTGGAGAGGGCCGCCATCCCTCGCGCGCTGCGCCTGTCGCGCCAGAACCAGACCGAGACCGCGCGCCGGCTCGGCATCACCCGCAAGGGGCTGTTCCTGAAGCGGAAGCGCCTCGGGATTCCCGTCGGCGACTCCGAGCAGCCGTAGAAGCTCGAACGGGTCCAGGCCTGCGAGGTGCCCGAGCTCGGGACGCGGACACGTGCAGATGGACCGCTGGGACAACGGTCCCTGCCTGATTCAGCTACGCGGGCGGCGCGAGCGGCGCACCTGCCGCGGGCGACGCCTTCTTCCAGTCCTTGCCGACGAGCGCCGCCACCGTCCCTGCCACCTGGCTCTGCGACGCCGGCGCGTGCCCAGCCTTCCACACGCCCCTTGCGCGCCAGTGTGGCGCGGCGACGATCGCCCACACGTACTGCGCGCCCTCGACGTCCTTGCCGTGGCTGCGCCAGTCCTCGGGCCCGTTGCCGCGTCCGTGATCGGTGA
>JAEYZV010000311.1 GCA_023427865.1 Acidobacteriota bacterium | reverse complement strand
GGATCTTGATCGAGACGATGCGCGGCGCCCACTGTGAGGTCTGGGCACGTGCCGAGGCGATCGACTCGGTCATCTTCTCGAGGATCTCGAGGCGACCCTTCAGCGCCTGCGCGAGCGCCTGGCGCATGATCTCCATGGTGATGCCGGAGACCTTGATGTCCATCTGCAGGGCCGTGATGCCCTGCGTCGTGCCGGCGACCTTGAAGTCCATGTCGCCATAGTGATCTTCGGCGCCGGCGATGTCGGTGAGCACCGCGAACTTGCCGGTGGCCTCGTCCATGATCAGCCCCATCGCCACGCCGGCCACCGGGGCGCGCAGCGGCACGCCGGCGTCCATCATCGCCATCGAGCCACCGCAGACGCTGGCCATCGACGACGAGCCGTTGCTCTCGAGGATGTCCGAGACCACGCGGACGGTGTACGGGAACTGCGCCTCTGTCGGGATGACCGGCGTGAGGGCTCGCTCGGCGAGGGCGCCGTGGCCCACTTCACGGCGCCCAGGGCCCCGCATGAAGCCCACTTCACCCACCGAAAACGGCGGGAAGTTGTAGTGGAGCATGAAGCGCTTGTACGACTCGCCGTCCATCGTCTCGATCTTCTGCTGGTCGTCGGCGGTGCCGAGCGTGGCCGTGACCAGCGCCTGCGTTTCGCCGCGCGTGAAGACCGCCGAACCGTGGACGCGCGGCAGCACGGAGACCTCGGTCCAGATCGGGCGGACCTGGTCGAACGAACGACCGTCGAGCCGCTTGCCGCGCTCGAGGGCCTCGTCGCGCATCACCTTCTCCTTCAGGCCCTTGAAGATCTTCTTGGCCTCGACCCGACGCTCGACTTCTTCCTCGGGAATCGAGGCCACCAGGTCGGCCAGCACCTGGTCGACGCGGCTGTAGTTCTCGAGCTTGTCCTTGATGCGCATCGCGTCGGCGAGCGGAAGGTAGACCTTCTCCTCGACTTCGCGGTAGAAGTCGGTGCTGACCTGCTTGGCCGGCATCACGATCTTCTTCTTGCCGGCGGCACTCGCGAGGTCGTCGATCGTCTTGACGATCTCCCTGATGGCGTTGTGGCCCGCCTCGAGCGCTCCGACCATCGTCTCCTCGGAGACCTCCTGCGCGCCGGCCTCGACCATCATGATCGCGTCGGCACTGCCGGCGATGATCAGGTCGAGGGTGCTCTCGCGGCGCTGCGCGAACGTCGGGTTGATGACGTAGCTGCCGCCCACGTAGCCGACGCGGACCCCGGCGATGGTCTTGGCAAACGGCATCTCCGACAGCGCCAGGGCGCAGCCCGCGCCGGTGACCGCGAGCACGTCGGAGTCGTAGTCGGTGTCGGCCGACACGACCATGGCGATGACCTGCGTCTCGAACGCCCAGCCCGCGGGGAAGAGCGGACGGATGGGGCGGTCGATCAGCCGGCTCGTAAGCACTTCCTTCTCGGTCGGCTTGCCTTCGCGCTTGAAGAAGCCGCCCGGGATTCGGCCCGAGGCGTACGTGAACTCACGGTAGTCGACCGTGAGCGGGAGGAAGTCGATGCCCTGCCGCGGCTGCGCGGCATGGCAGGCGGTGACCAGGACGACCGTGTCGCCCATCCGGACGAGCACCGAGCCGTCGGCCTGCTTGGCGAGCTTGCCGGTTTCGAACGAGAGAGCTCGGCCTGCGAGCTCGAGACTGCGTGTGTGCATGGGGTTCCCTGTCATGTCAGTGCCAGGGGACCTCTCTGCCCTGGCGGTGTGCGCTGCGAAACGACCTTCGCGCGAGTGGGGCCGCACGGCGGGATGCCGGGCCTGCCACGGACGCGCATCTGCGCGGAGCGGAAAACGCGAAAAGGGACGGGAGTGCTCCCGTCCCTTCGCTTGCTCCGTTACTTCCGGATGCCGAGCCGCTTGATGAGCTGAGCGTACCGGTCGGTGTTCTTGGCCTTGACGTAGTCGAGCAACCGGCGACGCTGGCCGACGAGCTTCAGCAGGCCGCGGCGGGAGTGATGGTCCTTCGCGTGCGTCTTGAAGTGCTCGGTCAGGTACGTGATGCGCTCGCTGAGGATGGCCACCTGCACTTCGGGAGAGCCGGTATCGGCGTCGTGCTGGCGGAAATCCTCGATGAGGTTGGTCTTGCGGTCCTTCGTCAATGCCACGTGTGTCTTCTCCGCGAGCGGTCCAGAACGCCCTCCTGGGCACCGGGCCGTCGTCGTGATGATGGAACGATTGACGCCACTGGGCGTGCGTCAGCGAACTACGCATGATAGCTGATTCGCAGGGCCCACCGCCAGTCGGGCTGGGCGCCATGCCCGCCCGAGATGCTGGTTCGGGGGCCCGGCTCGTGCTGCCATCGCCGCCCGAGTGGCGGCGGGTCGGACGGGAAGGGGACACGGTGACGCCCGTGGCGCGTGTTGGCCGACGACCGTTGATCGCTGAAGGCTAACCTCAGCGCAGGACGATGTCGGCGTGGAGCTGGTTGGCGTCGGCCGCGGGGCGGGCGAGTGCCACGAGATGGCCGGCCGCATCGAGCAACCGCACGCGCCTGCCAGGCGCGACCGCATCGTTCCCGAACGGCGCCGGCGCGCTGATGGGGCGGCCCTGCAGCACCGCCTGCAGCTGTCGCTCGTCGAGCACCACTGCCGGCAGCTCGGGGAGCAGGTGTGCCATCGGAAGACGCCACTGCCCGATGTCGTCGGCGCTCGCCTGCACGACATCCCGCAGCGCATGTGCGTCCTCGATCGCGAAGGGGCCGCTCGCGGTGCGGCGGAGTGCAACGAGGTGGGCGGGCACGCCGAGGCGCCGCCCGAGGTCGCGTGCCAGGCTCCGCACGTAGAACCCCGCGGAGGTCTCGAGCGCGACCACCGCCACTTTTCGCGTGCCGTCCCAGGCACGCAGATCGATGGCATGGGCCGTCACTTCGGTCGCCGGCAGGTCCACGTCCATGCCGCGCCGCGCGAGGACGTACGCACGCTCACCGGCCACCTTCTTTGCCGAGTGCATCGGCGGCACCTGCGGATGCGTGCCGGCAAACGTCGCCAGAGCGTCGGCGATCGCCGCGGCCTCGAGCACGGCGACCGCGTCCGGCGGCGCCGTCTCGATCACGGCGCCGGTGCCATCGCCCGTGTCGGTGGCGGTGCCGAACGCGACATCGGCCAGGTAGCCCTTGCGGCTCGCCGTGAGGAACTGCGCCAGCCGGGTGGCCTTGCCGATCACGACCGGCAGGACGCCCGTGGCGAACGGGTCGAGCGTGCCCGTATGGCCGACGCGCGTGCCACGCGGCAGCCGCCGCCGGACCGCGGCGACGACGTCGTGCGAGGTGATGCCTTCCGGTTTGTCGACGACGAGCACGCCGTCGAGGGCGAGGCTCATCGAACGGCGTCGCGCAGGAGCGGCAGCAACTGCTCGCCGACCATCGCCAGCGGCTCGCTCGTCGTGAACCCGCTGGCGTTCTTGTGGCCTCCGCCACCGAACCGCTGCGCAACGGCGCGCACGTCGACGTCGCCCTTCGATCGCAGGCTCACACGCGTGGTGTCGCCTTCGTCGTCGCGCAGCAGGCACACGGCGCGGATGTCCTGTGCCGTGAAGGGGATGTTGATGAGCCCTTCGGTCTCGTCCGGGCTCGAGCCTGCCCGCTCGTGCACCTCGCGCGTCAGCGTGAGTACGGCGATGCGACCGTCACCCTCGAGCCGCATGCCGTGCAGCAGCTCGCCGATCAACTTCACGCGACCGAGCCCGAAGCTGTCGTAGGCGATCTGGCCGATGCGCACCGGCTCGGCACCGGCCAGCACGCATCGCTTCGCGAGCTCGAAGCTCCTCGCGGAGATGTGCGAGTGCCGGAAGCCACCGGTGTCGGTGAGCAGTCCGAGGTACAGGTGCGTCGCGATGGCCGGCGTCCACGTGACACCGATCGCGTCGATGGCATCGGCGACCATCTCCACGCAGGCGGCGGCGCCCTCGTCGAACCAGTTGACCGTGCCGAAGCCGGTGTTGCCGAGGTGATGGTCGATGTTGACGATGGCCGACGCCGCCTCGAGTCCGGCAATGCCCGTCCGGGCAAGGGCACCCGACTCCATCACGACCACGGTTGCGCCACGCGCGTCGACCTCGCGCACGATCTCGAGGCCGTCCATGTCGGGGAGCGTCGCGAACGAGGGGGGCGCGGGGTCGCCGCTGATCGTGCGCACGGGACGACCCAGGGCGCGCAACGCCCCCGCCATGGCCATCACCGAGCCGATGGCGTCGCCATCGGGACGGGAGTGCCCGCAGATCAGGACGGGCCCTGGCGTGCGGAGCGCGTCCACGAGCGCAGGCGGCACGGCGACCGCCGTCTCACTGAGTGTCGTCATCGCCTTGTGCCCGTGCCGCGCGCTCGGCGGCTTCCCGTTGCTCGCGCTCGCTGGCGATCTCGCGCAGCAGCGTGTCCACGCGTTCCTGCCGCTCGATGTCCTCGTCGTAGTGGAACCGCACCTCCGGCGCGCGCCGCATGTTCATGTCCTCGGCCAGGCGGCGTCGCACGAACGGCGTGGCGCGATCGAGCGCCCGCGCAGTCCTGCGGCGCTCGGCGTCGTCGCCAACGAGGGTGTAGTACACGTGGGCGAGTCCCATGTCGCTCGTCATCTTCACGTGCGTGACGGTGAGCAGGCCGATCGCCGGGTCCTTCACCTCGAAGGCCAGGAGTTGCGTGACCTGGTCCTTGAGCTGGTCGGCGATACGCTCGGCGCGGGAACCGGAAGCTTGCATATGGTGATTCTACGAAATGCGGGAATGCGGGAGGGTCGACGGCCGCATGACGACGGCCGCAAACGAAAAGGGCGCCCCTTTCGAGGCGCCCCGCTCGAGGCCGCAGAACTGCGGTCGTGCTAGCCCGGGATGGTGACGGCGACTTGCTCGGTCACGAAGACCTCGATCACGTCGCCGACCTTGACGTCGTTGAACCGCTCGAACGTCATGCCGCATTCGAGCCCGTTCTTGACCTCCGAGACGTCGTCCTTGAACCGGCGCAGCGAACTGAGCTTGCCGGTGTGTACGACCACGCTGTCGCGGAGCAGGCGTGCCTGCGTGTCTCCGGAGCGACGGATGACGCCCTCGGTGACGAAGCACCCGGCCACGGTGCCGGCCTTCGGCACGCGGAACACCTCGCGCACCTCGGCCATGCCGATCCGGGTCTCCTTGATGGTGGGCTCGAGCATGCCCGCCATCGCGGCGCGGATCTCGTCGGTGACGTTGTAGATGATCGAGTGGAGGCGGATGTCCACCTTCTCCCGCTCGGCCACGGCTTCGGCGTTGCGGTCGGGCCGCACGTTGAAGCCGATGATGATCGCCTCCGACGCGGTCGCCAGCAGCACGTCGGACTCGTTGATCGCACCGACGCCCGAGCTGATGACGCGAACCTTGATGCGCTCGTCGCCCAGCTTCTGCAGCGAGTCGGCCAGCACCTCGGCCGAGCCCTGCACGTCGGCCTTGATGATGAGCGCGAGTTCCTTCACGCCACCTTCGGCGATGTGCTTCTGCAGCGTCTCGAGCGTCATGCGGCCGCCCCTGGCGCCGAGCGTCTTGGCCTTGGCCTGCTCCTCGCGGAACAGCGCGATCTGGCGCGCCTTGGCGACGTCGTCGACCGCCTGGAAGGTGTCGCCCGGCGTCGGCACGCCGCCGAGACCGAGCACCTCCACCGGAGTGGAGGGACCGACCTCGCGGACGGCGCGACCGCGGTCGTCCTGCAGCGCGCGTACCTTGCCGACGATCGTGCCGACCAGTACCGTGTCGCCGACGCGCAGCGTGCCGTCCTGCACGAGCACCGTGGCGACCGGGCCGCGGCCGCGATCGAGCTTACCTTCGAGCACGGTGCCCGAGGCGTTGCGGGCGGCGTTGGCCTTGTGTTCGCCGATTTCGGTCACCAGCAGGATCATCTCGAGCAGCGCGTCGAGGTTCTGCCGCTTCTTGGCCGACACCGCGACCGTGACGGTCTGGCCGCCCCAGTCCTCCGGCACCAGGCCGAGATCCGACAGCTCCTTCTTGACCCGGTCGGGGTTCGCGTCCGGCTTGTCGATCTTGTTGATCGCCACGATGATCGGCACGTTCGCCGCCTTCGCGTGATCGATCGCTTCCTTCGTCTGCGGCATCACGCCGTCGTCGGCGGCGACGACCAGCACGACGACGTCGGTGACGCGGGCGCCGCGGGCGCGCATCATCGTGAACGCCTCGTGGCCCGGGGTGTCGAGGAACACGACGTTGCGGTCGTTGACCTTCACCGAGTAGGCGCCGATGTGCTGGGTGATGCCGCCGGCTTCGCGCTCGGCGACGCGCGCCGAACGGATCGCGTCGAGCAGCGTCGTCTTGCCGTGATCGACGTGGCCCATGACGGTGACCACGGGAGCGCGGGTGACGACGTCTTCGGGGCTGACGTCTTCGGCCTCGACCTGCAGCATTTCCTCTTCGAACGTCTGCATCTTGACGTCGGCGCCGAACTCGCGCGCGATCATCGACGCGGTCTCGTCGTCGAGGGTGCTGTTGATCGTCATCATGAGACGCCGGTCCATCAGCTTGCGCAGGACGTCCTTGGCCTTGACGTCGAGCTTCGTCGCGAGATCCGCGACGGTCATGCCCTCGG
>JAEYZV010000304.1 GCA_023427865.1 Acidobacteriota bacterium | reverse complement strand
GTGCCCGTCCACGACGGGCACCGACGTGATGCGGTGGGTTTCCATGAGTTCGAGTGCCCCTGCCGCAAGGACGTCGCCCGCGATCGTCACCGGGTTGGCCGTCATCACCTCGCGCGCCACGCGCCTGGTGACGTCGTCATCCCGCATCATCTGCCGCCGCAGGTCGCCGTCGGTGATGATGCCCGAGAGGCGACCGTCGGCGGCGAGGACGCACGTCACGCCCAGGCCCTTGCGGCTCATCTCGTAGATCACCTCGCGCAGCGGCGTGTCCTCCCCGACGGCCGGCATGGCATCGGCGGCGTGCATCAGCTGCTCGACGCGCATCAGGCGCTTGCCGAGCGAACCGCCCGGGTGGCGATGCGCGAAGTCGTCCTCGCGGAACCCCTTCGTCGTCAGCAGCACCATCGCGAGAGCGTCGCCGAGCGCAAGGGCGGCCGTCGTGCTGGCCGTCGGGGCGAGGTTGAGCGGGCACGCCTCCTCGTCCACGCCGCAGTCGAGATGCACGTCGGCCACGAGCGCCAGCGTCGACCGTGGCGTACCCGTGAGGGCGACGAGCGGCGCGCCAAGGCGTTTCACGATCTCGACCAGCCGCACCACCTCGGGCGTCTCGCCGCCGTACGACAGCGCCACGACCACGTCGCCGGACGTGACGACGCCGAGATCGCCGTGCAGAGCTTCGGCCGGATGCAGGAAGAAGGCGGGTGTGCCGGTGCTGGCGAGTGTGGCGGCGATCTTCCGGCAGATCAGCCCGGACTTGCCCATGCCGGTGACGATCACCCGGCCGCGGCAGGCGGCAAGCAGCGCAATCGCCTGCTCGAACCGGGCATCGAGGCGCCTGACGAGGCCACCCACGGCAGCCGCTTCCGTGCGCAACACGCGCGCAGCGAGGTCGAGGGCCGCCGACGGTGCGGCAGGGGAGTCGTCGTTCATGACGGCCACCGCGTCAGGATTGCGCCGCCGCGTGGATGCGCAGCAGGCGCGACAGGAGTGCCGGCAGCATGTCGAGGCGCAGCGCGTTGTCGGCGTCCGACCTGGCCCGGGAGGGCTCCTCGTGCACCTCGAGGAACAGGCCGTCGACGCCGGCAGCGACGCCAGCGGCTGCAAGGGTCGTGATGTACTCCGCCTGGCCGGCGGTCCGGCCGTCACCGGCGCCTGGCAGTTGCAGGCTGTGCGTTACGTCGTACACGACGGGGGCGCCGAGCGCGCGCAGCTGGGGAAAGCTGCGCATGTCCACCACGAGATCGTGATACCCGAACGACGTCCCCCGTTCGGTGAGCAGCACGTTGGGGTTGCCGGTGGCGCGCACCTTCTCGAGCGGGTGGCGCATGTCGCTCGGCGCGAGGAACTGCCCCTTCTTGATGTTCACGACCGCCTTGGTGCGCGCGGCGGCGACGAGCAGATCGGTCTGGCGGCAGAGGAAGGCCGGGATCTGCAGCACGTCGACGACGTCGGCCGCCGGCGCGGCTTGCGCCGGCTCGTGGATGTCGGTGAGGACGGGCACGCCGACCTCGGCCTTCACGCGCGCCAGCGTGCGGAGTCCGGCGTCGAGCCCCGGACCGCGAAACGACGACAGCGACGTGCGGTTCGCTTTGTCGAACGACGCCTTGAAGATGTAGGGCACACCGGCCGCCTGTGCGATGCGGGCGACGGCATGGCCGATGTCCAGCGCGTGCGTCTCGCTCTCGATGACGCAGGGGCCCGCGATCAGCACGAGCTGACCGGTGCCGTACGTCACCGGTCCGACGTGTACCGGGTGCACCCCGGCATTATAGGAGGAAGGACCTCCTCCTGCCCCTGAGTGCGGCGGCCAGCGCAATCGCGCACAGGGCCAGTGCGCCGGGCTCCGGGACCGATGCCGGCGGATCGTCGTCACCGTTGTCGCCGTTGTCGTCGTCGGGCAGGGCCGTCTGCCCGAAGCGCACGTTGTCGAGGCCGATGTTGTCCTGCTGGCCGGCGGCGAGGTTCGAGTAGTCGAGGGAGAGGAGCAGCGTGCCTGCCGCGAGCGGCGTGCCGAAGGCGAACGTCGTCCGGCCGGCGCCGGAGCCCGCTCCGAGGACGAGCACGTCGAGCGCCTCGTACAGCAGTTGCGCGCCGCTGCTGACGCGCACGGCAGCGATCGTGTAGTCGGTCGTCGGCCAGCCCGCCAGCTCGAAGCCGTGCAGGAACACGTCGATGCCCGGGTCGGCGGTGAACCGGACATTGAGGGTCGAAGACGCCTGGTTGCCGAAGAGCACGTTCTCGAGCGTGCCGTATCCGTCACTCCACAGCGACGCCGCGGACGTGATCGCTGTCGCTGAACCTCCGAAGTACTCGACCTCGACCGACGGCGTGAACCCCTCTCCGCCCTCGCCGTACGTGAACGTCCCACCGCTTGCCGGCATCGTCTCGGCGGCCACGCGGTCGCCATAGTCCTGGGGGACGGGATTACCGCTCACCGTCGGCACGACGGCCCCCCCTATCCGCACCTGATCGAACGTGAGGATCGTCGCCTCTGCAGGTACCGCAAGCGCAGCCATGGCCAGCACGAGCAGTGCGGCTCGGGCCCCCTTCGTCGTTGAGTCCTGAGAACACGGCATCTGACATCTCCTTGTCCGCGGCGCCCAGCCTGGCCGCCGACCGTCGAAGGTGATCGCGTCGTCGGGTCCTCGAACACGCCACGACGGTCCGGACCAGGGACGTCCTCATGGTGGAAGCGCACGACTCCCGCTCGATCACGGTCTGGCTCGAGAGACTGCGGCATGGCGATGCCGACGCGCTCGATCGCCTGGTGCCGCTGCTCTATGGCGAGCTTCGGCGCGTGGCGCGGCGGCAGCTGGCCCGTGAAGCCGGCATCACGCTGTCGGCAACGGCGCTCGTCCATGAGGCCTACCTGCGTCTCGTGCAACAGCGGCGGCTCGACCCCGCCGATACACAGGACTTCCTCGGCATCGCTGCGCGTGTGATGCGGCGCGTGCTCGTCGATAGAGCCCGTCGACGCCACCGGCTGAAGCGCGCGCCCGAGGTGCCCGGTCGCGTGTCGCAGGAGGTGCCGGTCGATCGGGGCGAGGAGCGCGACATGGACGAACTGCTCGCAGTCGATGCGCTGCTCGACCGCCTGCAGCTGCTCGACCCGCGGGCGGCCCGGATCGTCGAGTACCGGATCTTCGGTGGACTGACCGTGGACGAGATCGCGCTCGCGCTCGGCGTGTCCTGCCGCACCGTGCAGCGGAGCTGGACGATGGCGAGGGCGTGGCTGCGTGCGGAAGTGGCGCGTGATACGCGGCCGAACGGATGCCCCGAGGCCGGCCCCGGGAGGGCGGATGCCTGACGCGGTCGCACAGTGGAGGCGTCTCGGCGACCTGTTCGCGCAGTTGCAGCCGCTGACCAGGCGGAGTCGGCGCGCGGCACTGGACCTCGGGTGCCAGGGCGACGCGGGCCTCCGCCTGGAGGTCGAACGATTGCTCGACGCCGATCGGTCCACGCGGGAACTGGGTATCGAGCGCTTCGTCGAAGATGCGCCGGAGTGCCGGCCCCGACGCATCGGACCCTGGCGCACGCGGGAGGTGCTTGGCGTCGGCGGCATGGGCACCCTCTGGCTCGGTGAGCGAGCGGATGGCGCGTACGAACAGCGGGTCGCCATCAAGATCG
>JAEYZV010000174.1 GCA_023427865.1 Acidobacteriota bacterium | reverse complement strand
GCCTGTGAGCCTGTGCGCTGGTGCCTGTCTCCCTGTTACCTGCGTCAGGGCGGATTTCTCACTGATGAAAATCATCGACGCCCGCGTCATCGTGACCTGCCCGGGTCGCAACTTCGTGACCCTCAAGGTGGTCACCGAGGACGGCGTGCACGGCCTGGGCGACGCGACGCTGAACGGGCGTGAGCTCGCGGTGGCGAGTTACCTCACCGATCACGTCATCCCGCTGCTCATCGGCCGCGACGCGCGGCAGATCGAAGACACCTGGCAGTACCTGTACAAGGGCGCCTACTGGCGGCGCGGGCCGGTGACGATGAGCGCCATCGCGGCCGTCGACACCGCGCTGTGGGACATCAAGGGCAAGGTGGCCGGCATGCCGGTCTACCAGCTGCTCGGCGGGGCCTCGCGCGACGCGGTGATGGTGTACGCGCATGCGAACGGGCTCGACGTCGACCACGCGGTCAAGGCCGTCGCCCACCATCTCGACCTCGGCTACACGGCCATTCGCGTGCAGTCGGGCATCCCCGGCTTGAGCAGCACCTACGGCGTCGCGCGCGGCGACAGGCCGTACGAGCCGGCGGAGAAGGGCACGGCGTCCGAGCACCGCTGGAGCACGGAGGCCTACCTGAACTTCCTCCCGCGCCTCTTCGAACGCATCCGGAGCGAGTTCGGCGACGACGTGCACCTGCTGCACGACGTGCACCACCGACTCACGCCCATCGAGGCGGCACGGGCGGGCAAACTGCTCGAACCGTACCACCTGTTCTGGATGGAGGACCCGACGCCGGCGGAACTGCAGGAGTCCTTCCGGCTGATTCGGCAGCACACGACGACGCCGATCGCGGTGGGCGAGGTGTTCAACTCGATCTTCGACTGCCAGCAACTGATCCAGGAGCAATTGATCGACTACATCCGGACGACGGTCGTCCATGCCGGCGGCATCACGCACCTGCGCAAGATCGCCGCGTTCGCCGAGCTGTACCACGTGCGCACGGGGAGCCACGGCGCCACGGACCTGAGTCCGATCTGCATGGCGGCTGCATTGCACTTCGATCTGAGCGTGCACAACTTCGGCATCCAGGAGCACATGCCGCACCTGCCCGAGACCGACGCCGTCTTCCCGCACGAGTACTCCTTCCAGGACGGCTACATGCATCCCGGCGACGCGCCGGGCCTCGGCGTCGACATCGACGAGGCCCTTGCGGCGCAGTACCCATACGAGCCAGCGTACCTCCCGGTGAACCGCCGCCTGGATGGCACGATGCACAGCTGGTAGAGCGGGGACCGGGTGCCGGGTACCGGGTACGAACCATTGCCGTAGCCGTCGGACTTCGTCCGACGGTCAGTGATCTCCGCCGGCCGGACGGAGTCCGGCCGCTACACCCGGGGCGCGGTGAGCGACGGCCCACTGCCGAACGCCGACGGCCGGCTGTTCTCGCCTGATCTACAATCCGGCCTCAAAGGGAGAGTTTCCGTCATGTCCGACGTCACCCGCCGTGAACTTCTGGGCACCGCCGCCCTCACCGCCGCTGGCGCCGTGCTGCCCGCGACCGTCGCCGCGCAAGGTGCCGCCAAGCCCGCCTCGAGCCGGCTGAAGCAGTCCGTCTGTCGTTGGTGCTACGCCAAGATCCCGCTCAACGATTTCTTCAAGGCGTGCGCGGAGATGGGGCTGCCGGCCGTCGACCTGCTCACCGAGGAAGAGTGGACGATCGCCAGGCGCGACTTCGGCCTGACGTGCTCGACCGGGTTCCCGGCCGTGCGCTCCATCCCCGACGGCATCAACAACACGAAGATCCACGACGGCATCGTCGCGTCGCTGACCGAGATGATCCCGAAGGCGGCAAAGGCCGGCGTGCCCAACGTCATCACGTTCTTCGGCAACCGGCGGGGTCAGGACATCGAGGAAGCGAAAGCGAACAGCGTCGCGTGCCTCAACCGCATCAAGCCGGTCGCCGAAGCCGAAGGCGTCACCGTGATCGTCGAGCTGCTCAACAGCAAGGTGAATCACAAGGACTACATCGGCGACAACACGGCCTACGGCGTGGACATCTGCAAGCGCGTGGGCTCGCCGCGCGTGAAGCTGCTGTACGACATCTACCACATGCAGATCATGGAGGGGGACATCCTCCGGACGATGGGCGACAACTGGGACTACATCGCCCATCTGCACACGGGTGGCGTGCCAGGGCGCAACGAGCTCGACGACACGCAGGAACTGCAGTGGCGCACGATTGCGAAGTGGGTGGCCGACAAGGGCTATCAGGGCTACTTCGCGCACGAGTTCATCCCGACGCGCGACCCGCTCACGTCATTGCGTGAGGCGGTCCAACTCTGCAACGTGTAGGTAGGGCGCGTTCCCCGAACGCGCCTACTGAGCTCGGGCGCGGCGAAACCCGGTGAAACCGATGAAGATTCGCGCATTGCCACTCGTCGTCATGTTGTCGATTGCTGCACCAGTCGCTGGCCAGAGCCCGACACCGCCGGTCGCGGTCCAGAAACCGCACACCGTCACGTCACCGAGCGGCAATCGCGAGGACCCGTACTACTGGCTGCGCGACGACACCCGCAAGTCGCCCGACGTGGTGAAGCACCTCGAGGCCGAGAACGCGTACACCGAGGCGGTGCTCGCACCGGTGAAGGGCTTGCGCGAGCAGCTGTTCGAGGAGCTGAAGGGGCGCTACAAGCAGGACGACGAGCAGCCGCCCTGGCGCATGCGCGGCTTCCTGTACCAGAGCCGGTTCGTCCCGGGGAAGGACTACGCGGTCAACGTGCGTCGGCCGGCGTCGGGCGGCCCCGAGCAGGTCCTCGTCGATCAGAATGCGCTCGCCGAGGGACACCAGTACTTCAACCTCGGACAGTGGGACGTCTCGCTCGACAACGCGTTGCTCGCGTACTCGACCGACACCGTCGGCCGCCGGCAGTACACGATCCAGTTCAAGAACATCGCCACCGGTGAGCTGCTGCCCGAGAAGATCACGGGCACATCCGGCAACGTCGTGTGGGCCGGGGATGGCAAGACGGTGTTCTACGTCGAGATCGATCCGCAGACGCTGCTCACCAAGCGCGTGAAGCGCCACGTCGTCGGCAGCGACCCGGCGACGGACGTGCTCGTGTACGAGGAAGCCGACGACAGTTTCTACATGGGCATCGGCCGTACGAAGGACAACCGGTTTCTCTGCATCGGCGTCAGCAGCACCGTCTCGAGCGAGGCGCGCTGCATCCCGGCCAGCGAGCCGACCGCGGATTTCGAGGTGCTGGTGCCGCGGGAGCGCGACTTCGAGTACGACGCCGAGCACGCGGGCGGGCGATGGGTGATTCGCACCAACTGGCAGGCGAAGAACTTCCGCGTCGTCGAGGCGACCGACGCCACCGTCGGCGATCGCGCGCAGTGGAAGGACGTGGTGCCGCATCGCGCCGACGTGTTCGTCTCCGGCGTCGAGCCGTTCGAGGACTACATCGTCGTCGGCGAGCGTCGCGACGCGCTGCAGCGCCTGCGCATCATCGATGCGGCCGGGCGATCGCGCGACGTCGACTCCGAGGAGCCCGTGTACGTCATGGGGCTCGGCACCAACCGTGAGGCCGACACGTCCGTGCTGCGTTACACGTACACGTCGCTCACGACGCCGCAGACCATCTACGACCTCGACATGAGGTCCGGCGCGCGCACGCTCGTCAAGGAGACGCCGGTCCTCGGCGGCTTCGACAAGACGCGCTATGCCACCGAGCGTGTGTGGGTGACTGCGCGGGACGGCGTCAAGGTCCCGGTCTCGGTCGCCTACCGCAAGGACACGCCACGCGACGGCACCGCGCCGCTGTACCAACACGGGTACGGATCGTACGGGTACTCGAGCGACCCGAGCTTCCGCAGTGACTGGGTGAGCCTGCTCGATCGCGGCTTCGTGGTGGCCATCGCCCACATCCGCGGCGGGCAGGAGCTGGGGCGCGCGTGGTACGAGGACGGCAAGCTGCTGAAGAAGAAGAACACGTTCACCGACTTCGTGGACGTGACCAAAGCGCTCGTGGCGCAGAAGTACGCCGCGGCCGACAAGGTGTTCGCGATGGGCGGCAGCGCCGGCGGCCTGTTGATGGGGGCCGTCGTCAATCTCGCACCGGAGCTCTATCGCGGCATCGTGTCGCACGTCCCGTTCGTCGACGTCGTCACGACGATGCTCGACGAGTCGATCCCGCTGACCACGAACGAGTTCGACGAGTGGGGCAACCCGAAGGACAAGGCGTACTACGAGTACATGCTGTCGTACTCGCCGTACGATCAGCTGAAGAAGGCCGCCTACCCGGCGATGCTGGTGACCACGGGCCTGTGGGATTCGCAGGTGCAGTACTGGGAGCCGGCCAAGTACGTCGCGAAGCTGCGCACCCTCGATACTTCGCCGTCGCCGGTGCTGTTCCGCGTCAACATGGAAGCCGGCCATGGCGGACGTTCGGGCCGCTTCACGCGCCTCGAGCAGGTCGCGCTCGAGTACGCGTTCATCCTGATGCAGCTGGGCCGGACATCCTAAGGTAGGGCGCGTTCCCCGAACGCGCCAGGCCGTAGCGCGCTATTTCAGCTTCTTGTCGAAGCTGCGGACCTTGCGGGCGAGCGCCGCGATCTCACCCTCGGTGAACTGCGTCTTGAAGGGCATCATCGCAGTCCCCTGGACGCCCTCGCTGATGGTCTTCATC
>JAEYZV010000141.1 GCA_023427865.1 Acidobacteriota bacterium | reverse complement strand
GATCCGCCGGCGCAGCATCGGGCGCCGGCAGGTCGTCAGCCTCTGCGGGCATGGAGGCCCAGCGCACACGCTCGTCGACGAGAGGCTCGGACGACGCGGGGGTCTCCGGAATCAGCCGGACGGGCGGTTCGCTGGCGGCGGGTGCGACGGTTTCGACGAGGCTTGCGAACTGCCGTTCGAGGTTCGTGCGCTCCTGTGTGAGGCCCTGCAAGCTGCGATCATCGCCCTCGAGTTCCGCCTCGAGGGCGAGCAGTGCCTCGATGTCGATGGCGCTCTCGTCGGTCGCCGCGGATACCGAGCCCGGCGCATCGTCTGCGCGTGGCGACACATCGACCGTGACCGAAAGGAGTACGTCAGGAACTGCCGCCATTTCCGCGACAGGTCCGGGAGCAACCACCTGGGCTGCTGGCGATGCCTCCGTCACGGGTTCGGGCGAGACACCGATCGCGGTAACCGCGCCCATCACACCCTTTACCCGGGTGAGCGAGATACCCATCGCCGCGGCGCCGCCGGACACGAGTGCCTCGAACGCCTGCTGGGCTTGCCGCACCGTGCCGAACGGGCGCCGGCTGTCCACAGGCACCAGGCGCTCCAGCCATGCGACCAGGTCGGCGGCGATTGCGGCGGCTGGTGACGTCCCGAGCCGGTCCTGCACGATGGGCAGCAGTCCGCGCAGCCGATGCGGGTACTCGTCGGCCTCGAGCGGACGTCCCAGCAACGCGGCGAGCGCGAGCAGTCCCGCCTGCGCGATGTCGGTCTTGATGTCGAAGCGGACCTGACCGGCGGCCGGAGGGGTGGCGATGCGCCAGTCGCGCCACAGCTGATGGCGCGGCAGCCTGAGGCGGTCGAGCGCCTGCGCGAGGACGTGCTCGACCATCACCACGCGCCCGCTCGCCGTCAGCACGACGCGCTCCGGGCCGAGGGCACCGTGGGTGACGTTGCGGGAGTCGTGGAGGATCGCGAGCGCTGCCAGCACGTCGCGCGTGACCTGCAGGCCGCTGCCGGGGTCGAACGTGACCAGCCCGTGGCTCGCCATCTCGAGCACCTCCGACAGGCGGGTGCCCGCAACGTGGCTGGAGACGAGGACCGGGCCCTTCCCCTTGCGTGCGGGCTCGAGGTTCAGGATGCGCGCGAACTTGACGTGCTGCAGCTTGGCCAGTCGAGTGACGCGGTCGCGCAGGGGCAGTTCGACGCCGGCGAAGGCCGCATCGAGGTGCAGCCACTCGACGCGCTCGCCGGTGCCGGTGTCGCGCCACTCGCGCACACCGAGGCCGTCGCGAAAGATCACGCGTTCTTCCGCCGGTTCCGAGAGGTGTGCTACCTTCACCGCGCGCGTCCTTTCCGGGTGTCGAGAGCCGCAGCGATCACACGCATCGTCCTGCTGGGGCTGCAACGGCCACACCAGTCCCCCTGCTCCTGTCGATCGGTGGTAACTCCTTGCTGTGCTTGCGGATCTGAAATCGACATCGCTCAGGGAGTGCTCCATCCGGCGTCATTCGCGCGCAAACGTGCAACGGTGGCCACAATTTCGTAATCGGCTGTTATGTACCGCGCTTCATTCCGATGCATCGCCGGGTGCCACGGCACCCATCCGCTGTTCACGCCCCTGTACCGCTGCCCGACGTGCGGGGATCTCCTCGAGGTCGCGCACGACGTCGAGGCGCTGAAGGACCGATCGGCTGGCGCGTGGATGCGGCTGTTCGACGACCGCTACAAGCGCACGACATGGCCGTACGGGTCCGCGGTCTGGGGCAAGAAGGAGTGGGTCTGCCCCGACATCCGGGACGACCAGGTGGTGTCGATGGACGAGGGTGGCACCAACCTGCTCTGGGCCGAGCGCTACGGCGTGAGCCTGGGCGTACCGGACCTGTGGATCAAGCAGTGCGGCAACTCGCACACCGGGTCGTTCAAGGACCTCGGCATGACGGTGCTGGTCTCGGCGGTGCGGCAGATGATCACCGACGGGCAGCACGTGCGCGCCATCGCCTGTGCCTCGACCGGCGATACGTCGGCGGCGTTGTCGGCCTACGCGGCGGCCGCGGGCATCCCGGCCATCGTGCTGCTGCCACGCGGCAAGGTGTCGGTCGCGCAGTTGCTGCAGCCGATTGCCAACGGCGCCCTCGTGCTGTCGCTGGACACCGACTTCGACGGCTGCATGGCGATCGTGCAGCGACTGGCGGCCGAGGAAGGCGTGTATCTCGCCAACTCGATGAACAGCCTGCGCCTCGAGGGCCAGAAGACGGTGTCCATCGAGATCGTGCAGCAGATGGACTGGCAGGTGCCCGACGTCATCATCATTCCGGGAGGCAACCTCGGGAACGTGAGCGCACTCGGCGCCGGGTTCGACATGATGCGGGCGCTCGGGGTCGTGAGCAAGAAGCCGCGCATCGTCGTGGCGCAGGCGGCACGTGCCAACCCGTTGTACCTCGCTTACCAGCGCAACTGGGAGTTCGAGCCCGTGCAGGCGCAAGGCACGCTGGCTTCCGCCATCCAGATTGGCAACCCCGTGTCGATTCGCAAGGCGATTCGCACGCTGCAGGCCTATGACGGCATCGTGGAACAGGCCACCGAGACCGAACTCGCCGACGCCGCGGCGCGCGCCGATCGCACCGGCATGTTCAACTGTCCGCACACCGGCGTGGCACTCGCGGTGCTCGAAAAGCTCGCCGCCCGCGGCGAGATCACGCGCGAGCAGCGCGTCGTGGTGATCTCGACCGCCAACGGCCTGAAGTTCAGCGACTTCAAGCTGCAGTACCACACCGGTCACCTGCAGGGCATCGACGCCTCGCTCGTCAATACGCCGGTCGAACTGCCCGACGACTACGACGCCGTGCGCCGCGCGATCGACGCCGTGAGTGCGGAAGGCGTTCGGTAGGATCGGTCGAACCCGATCGGGCACCTGTGGTACAAGATGCCGCATGCATCAGCCACCGGGCATGCCTGGTGGTCGC
>JAEYZV010000081.1 GCA_023427865.1 Acidobacteriota bacterium | reverse complement strand
CGCGGGGCTGGGGCGCCGGCAGGAGCCGCATCGCGTCGGCACTCAGGTAGCGGCGACCGTCGAGCTCACCGCGGCGCAGCAGCATCTGCGCGAAGCGGGCGTAGTCGGGCGCCGTCGAGTAGAGACCGCCGTTGCCGAGCGGCGGCCGGTTGCGCGTGCCGTAATCCGGCCGCGGCGGCGTCACCTCGAGCGCCCCGGTGGCCTTGTGCTTCGTGTAGGCGGTGACCAGCCGGGAACGCTGCGCCTCGGTGGGGTAGAACGTCGTGTCCTTCATGCCGAGCGGGTCGAAGATGCGTTCCTGCACGAACTCGTCGAACGGCTTGCCGCTGACCACCTCGACGATGCGGGAGGCGGCGTTGATGCCGCTCTGCGTGTACTTCCACTGGGCCCCGGGCTCGTACTGCATCGGCGCGGCCAGCCACAGCTTCTCCAGATCGGCCAGCGTCCTCGCCTCCCGCGCTCCGGCCGGATCGGCCTCGCCGAGACCGGACGTATGCGTAAGGATCTGCGTAATCGTGAGATTGGCGGGCTTGCCCGACGGCGTCTTCAGGTCCGCGAAGGCCGGCAGGTATTTCGCCACCGGATCGGAGGCCTTCAGCTTGCCCTCGTCCTGCAGCATCAGAACCGCCACGCCGGTCACCGGCTTGGTCATCGAGGCGATCCAGAACAGCGTGTCGGTGGTCATCGGTCGCCTCGACGCGATGTCCGCCAGACCGGTGGCCTCCAGATGAAGGAGTCGGTCTCTGGAGACGACCGCCGTCACGGCGCCCGACACCTCGCCCTTCTGCACCATGTCCTGCATGGCGGCGCCGACGCCGGACAGGCGTGGTTCCTGAGCGGAGACGGTCAGGGTGGCGACGGCGAGCGCTACGGTGCGGATGAGGATCATGGCGATGACATGTACGCCTCGCCCGCGCAGCCGTCAAGACGCCGGCGCGCCAGCGAGCACGTGTCGTCCTCGCCTCCGGCCTCACCGGCACACGAACCGACGCTCCGACGCTCTCAGGGACGATCGTTGGCGCGCTTCACGCTCGGCCATCAGAGCGCACCCGTGAGTGTCGCCACGATTGTCATCACCAGGGTCGTGCCGAGCGCCCACTTGAAGACGAACCGCTGGTGATCTCTGAGCGAGACGCCAGACAGCCCGACCAGGATGAACGTCGACGCGGTCAGCGGACTCAGCGGAAAGCCGGTCGTCATCTGGCCCAGGATGGCGGCCCGGCCGATCGCTACCGGGTCGCGGCCGAGCGCCGACGCCACGTCGGCGAAGACCGGCAGCACCCCGAAGTAGTACGCGTCGGCCGTGAACACCAGGCTCAACGGCATGCTCGTGATCGCGACGATCTGACTCAGCCACGGCGTCACGGCCGACGGGATGCTCGATGCCAGCACCGTCGCCATCGATTTGATCATGCCGCTGCCGTTCATGATGCCGGTGAACACGCCCGCGGCGAGGATCATCGACACCACGAGGACGGCACTCGCCGCATGCGACCCCATCTGGTCGCGCTGCTCCGCCGCAGTACGCCGGTTCAGGGGCAACGCGATCGCGAAGGCCGTCATGAAGATGAGCGGAGCAGGAATCTCTGGTACGGCGACCGATGCCGGCAACAGTCCCTGCAGGAGCAGCACGATCACCGCCGTCGTGAGCGCGGCGTTGACGTAGACGAGGGCCGGCGCGTTCGGCGCTGGCCTGAGCACCGGTGTGGGTAGCGGTTCGGCGAGCGGCGCCAATGCACTCGTCAGTCGCCGCCGCTCCGACAGTCCGAGCCGCCACGCCGCGAAGAACACCCAGGCAATGCCCACGCCCATTGCGGGCAGCACCGGGATGAAGACCTGGTCGACGCCGGCGCGGAGCACGCTCATCGCGCGAGCCGTGGGACCGCCCCAGGGCAGCAGGTTCATGACACCAGCGGCCAGCGCCACGATCGCGGGCAGCACCAGAGGCGCCATGCCGAGTCGGCGATGCACGGGGAGCAGCGGCGTGATGGCGATCAGGAACGTCGTGGCGCCATCGCCGTCCAGCGCGACCAGCATCGTGAGTGCGGCGGTGGCCAGGCACAGACGCACGGGATCGCCCTGCACGACGCCGACCAGGCGATCGACCAGCGGCGCGAACAGGCCGACGTCGATCATCAGCCCGAAGTACAGCACGGCGAACATGATCAGCGCGGCGACGGGCGCGACCGTCCGCAGACCGTCCACCGCGAACGCGCCCACCTGGCTGCTCAACCCTCCCGCGACGGCGGCGACAAGCGGCACCAGCACCAGCGCGACGAGCACCGGCGTTCTCGTGAGCGTCACGAGTGCCAGGAACACACCGATCGTGCCGAAGCCAAGGACGGCGAGCGTCTCCATCGGGGAATCCGTTCAGGGTGGCGATGCGGCCATCGGCCCGCCGCAGGGTAACGCGAACCGGCGACAACGCGCCGGGATCGGGTACCGTGTGCGGGGCGTCCGCGGCGCGAAGGCGACGCGAACCGCCGAGCGCCATCTTGGGAGGGAGTCCACGTGCGCCAGCGACCGTCGCGCCTCACATCGGTGAACGGGCGCCCGCTCCGCATCGGCTGCGGCGCGGGTTACTCGAACGACCGCGTCGAGCCCGCGATCGAGCTGGTCGAGCGCGGCGATCTCGACGTGCTCGTGTTCGAGTGCCTCGCCGAGCGCACGATTGCCCTGGCGCAGCAGGCGAAGGCGCGCGATCCACATGCCGGCTTCGACCCCCGCCTTCGCGAACGCATGGAGGCCGTGCTCGCCGGCTGTCACCAGCGCGGCGTGACGCTCGTCACCAACATGGGCGCGGCCAATCCACGCGCCGCCGCGTGCTGCGTGCGGGACGTGGCCAGACGAGCAGGGCTCACCGGCCTCACCATCGCGGTCGTGACTGGGGACGATGTCACGGCGATTGTGTCCAACGGGCGTCATCGCTGCCTCGAGCACGACGACCCCATCGACCCCACCTCTGTGGTGTCGGCCAATGCGTACCTCGGCGCCGATCCCATCAGCGAAGCCATCCGCGGCGGGTCCGACGTCATCATCACCGGCCGCGTCGCCGACCCGTCGTTGTTCGTGGCGCCCATCCTCCCGACGTTCGGGTGGGCCAGCGACGATTGGCCGCGTGTGGGGCTCGCCACGCTGGCCGGCCACCTGCTCGAATGCGCAGGGCAGGTCACCGGCGGGTATTTCGCCGACCCCGGCGTCAAGGACGTACCCCACCTCGAGCGGCTCGGCTTTCCCCTCGCCGAGATCACCGCACACGGTGACATCGTCGTGACGAAGGTGTCGGGATCCGGCGGGCTGGTCACCACCGCCACGTGCACGGAGCAGTTGCTCTACGAGGTGCACGACCCGGCGGCGTACGTCACGCCAGATGTCGTGGCCGACTTCAGTGGCGTGACGATGCTGGCCGATGGCGTGGACCGGGAGCGCGTCTCTGGCGCGAGCGGTCGGCCGAGGCCCGACATGCTCAAGGTGTCGGTCGGGCAGTACGACGGATGGATTGGCGAGGGGCAGATCTCGTACGGTGGCCCGGGCGCCGTTGCACGCGCCAGCCTGGCCGCCGAGATCGTCGCAGGGCGGCTCGCGCTCGTTGGGCCGGCCACACCGGAGATCCGGTACGACCTGATAGGTGTCGACGCGCTGCACGCCGGCGCGAGCATGTCGGCGGGAGAGCCGTACGAAGTCAGGCTTCGCATCGCCGCGCGTGCGTCGACCGAGGCCGACGCGTGGCGCGTCGCGCGTGAGGTCGAGGCTCTCTATACCAATGGACCGGCCGGCGGTGGCGGCGCCACGACGACGGTGCGGCCGGTCCTGGCCATACGCTCGACGCTCGTGCCGAGATCGGCCGTGGCGTGGCGAGTCGACTACGAGACGGTGTGATGAAGCTCAGAGAGATCGCCCACGGACGCACTGGCGACAAGGGCAACACCTGCAACATCTCGGTCATCGCGTACGACCAGCGCGACTACCCGCATCTGGCGCGCGAGGTCACCGCGGTGCGTGTCCGCGAGCACTTCGCCGGCATCGTCGAGGGAGACGTGGTGCGCTACGAACTCCCGCAGCTCGGCGCGCTGAACTTCGTGATGACGCTGGCGCTCGGTGGCGGCGTCACGCGGTCGCTGGCACTCGACGCACACGGCAAGTCGCTGAGCTTCGCGCTGCTGAACCTCGTGATTCCGGATCATCCCGCCTAGCCGCAGGCGTGAACGCC
>JAEYZV010000047.1 GCA_023427865.1 Acidobacteriota bacterium | reverse complement strand
GGGCTGCTCGACGACACCGGCACCCCCCACCTCGATTTCTCCGACGGCACACCCTTCACCGACGTCGACGAAGCCGCCGTGCAGGAGGGCGTGTACAGCACGTCGACGTTCCGTCTGGGCTGGTACGCTCCCCTCGACTTCAGCTATCTCGCCGGGCATCGAGCACCCGCCCGGTCGCGATGCGACGGCTCGCCGCTCGGCGACGGCGAGCGCATGGTGCGCATCGACGCCCGCCGCGCCGCTGCCCCGATCGACTGGAACGCCGACGATGACATCGACCCCGCGCCGTTCGCGCAGGACGTCAACTTCAACGGCCGCCTGAACGGCACCGGCGCGAATGCGTCGTCGGGGCCGCTCGCAGGCGTATCCGACGACTGGTCGCAGCTCAAGCTGAATCAGGTCGGATCGCGGCGCAACGTCGGCGGGCCCTATCGCATGGCCGACGGCACGCTGGCAGTCGGGCCGCTGTCGCTCGACGTCACCAAGGTGGATCTCGGGCCGTCCGATCTCGGCAAGGTCGACCTCGAACTGGGGAAGGTGGATCTCGACACGGGCAAGGTGGACCTCGGCAAGGTCGATCTCGGCAAGGTGGACCTGAGCCTCGGCAAGGTGGATCTCGACGCCGGGAAGGTCGACCTCGGCAAGGTCGATCTCGACCTGGGTGCGGCCGAGGAAGGCAGCGGCGACATCGGTCGCGGCGACTTCGGCGGTGGCGACCTCTTCACGAACGATCCGGAGAATCCGCTCGGCGAGATCGATGCGACGGTCGCGGGCGATCTCGCACGCACGCCGCCGAACGGGTTCGGCGCGTGCGTCGTGGGCCCCGGCTGTGCGGCCGATGGCGCCAACCCCGGCGACGTCGTGGCGCGCTTCACCGCGCCGAACATCGGCGGGGTGCTCGCGTATCGGCTCTATCGTGTCGCGGGCGCCACGCTGCAGCCGGGCGCGGTGTGGACGCTGGTCGCCAGCGTGGCGGCCGATCCGTCCAAGCCGCAGGGCGAGCCGTATGTGGTCGTGGACTCGTCCGAACTGCTCGATCGGCGGTCGTACACGTACTTCGCCACCGCCCGCTACGCCGCCGACGGCTTGCAGGGCGGCATCGAGAGCGATCCGTCCAACCTCGTGACGATCACGGCCGTGAACGCGCCGCTGGTCGCCGGTGCCGACGCGTATGCCACCAACGAGGACACGCCGCTGGTCGTCCCCGCCCCCGGCGTCCTGGCCAACGACGGCGACCCCGACAGCCCGGTCACCTTCGACGCCGCGCGCGTGTCCGGGCCGAGCCACGGCCTGCTGACGTTCGGCCGCGATGGTTCCTTCACGTACAGGCCACAGGCCGACTTCTCCGGCATCGACACGTTCACCTACAGCCCCGTGCCGGGCAGCGGCGTGATCGGTACCGTGACGATCACCGTGCACCCGGTGGAGGATGAACCATCGGTCCTGTACGCGTTCGTGGGCCTCGCGAACGCGCCCCCGCGGCGGGTGCCGACGTTCAAGGCGGGACGCACGATCCCCATGCAATGGACGTACGTCGATGGCAACGGCTCGGCAGTGCAGAGTGGCCAGTTGACGTTCCGCGTCACGCTCGTGGGGCCCGAGGGTGCGGGCGAGCTCTCGTCGCTGACGCTCACCAACACGGACGCGGGCAGCAGCTTCTTCCGCTACCGGGCGTCGGCCCGGGTCTGGGCGTTCAACCTGCAGACGAAGGACGCGCGCGGCCAGCCGCTGCCCCTCGGCACGTATGCGGTGACGATCACGACGAGTGACGGCCGCTTCGGGGCGAGCGAGACCTTCACGATCCGCCTGAGGCGATAGGCAGCCTGCAGGGCGCGCTCCCCGGACGCGCCCGCACGTTCACTGCCTCAGGCGCGTGCGGATGTCGGCCGCGAGCGGGTCGGTATCGGCCTGGTGGCGGATGGCGACGTATCGGCGGTAGGCGTCGGCGTAGGCAGCCGTGCCCATGCCTTCGCGTGCGCGGCCGAGATAGTAGTGCACCGGCGGCAGGTACCCCGCCGTCGGTTCCTCGTCGAGGAACAGTGAGATGGCCTCGCCGCTGCGTTTCAGGCACCGATCGAACTCGGAATCGGCCTGCGGAAACGCACCGGCCGCGAGGTAGGCCCGACCGAGATCGAAGTGCCCGATCCATGTGTCGAGCAGCTCGTTGGCCTCCATGAGCGTGCGGACGGCGGCGCGCGCGTCACCCTTGTCGAGCAGCACGATGCCTTCGAGCAGCTTCCCGTACGCCTGCGGTTCGACCTGCAGCTCCGAGGCGAGCTGACCTGCCAGCGCCGTGGCCTTCGGGACTGCGCCGGCCTCGGCGTACGTGCGGCCGGCAAGGAAGCGCACCTGCACGCTGCCGCTGTGGGTCAGCGCGCGGTCGGCGGCCGCAACGGCCTCACGCGCGCGACCTCGCGACAGCTCCGCATGGGACAGCGCGACGAGCTTCATCGCCGCGCGATCGGGGTCGTGGGCGTCGAGATCGGCCTGCGCGCCCTCGGTGAGCAGGCGCACCGCATCGGCATAGCGCCCCTGGTACACCGCGATGTCGGCAAGCCCGGACACGGTGTACGTGCGACCCACGCCGGGTGCGCCGGCCATCGCCTCGTACGCAGCGGTTGCGGCCCCGTAGTCGGCCTGTCCGAGCCTGGCGAGCGCGAGCGCCTGCAGTGCCCAGCGATCCCCGAGCTGTTGCGCCATGAGCGCCTGCCGCTCGGCGGTCGCGAAATCGCCGGCATACGTGGAATAGAAGGACGCGTTGAGGTGATACAGCGACCGCTTGGGCAGGATCGCGACCACGCGTGCCATCTCGTCGCGCGCCCTCTGCATGTGGCGCAGCTTGGTCGAGCACAGCGCGAGGTTGTTGCGCGCCGCGACGTCGGCCTCGTACTGCGCGAGCAGTTCCCCGTACTCCTTGACGCAGGCGCCGTAGTCGTTCGTGAGGTAGTAGAACAGGCCGCGCGTGCGGAAGCGCTCGCGTTCGGTCATCCGATCGACGTGCCGGATCGCTTCGCTGACGTACGCCACCGCTTCCTGCGGCTGCCCCATGTTGGCCGCCGTCGTCGCCAGCCCGGCGTAGGCCAGGCCGAAGTCCGGGTCGAGATCGAGCGCACGTTCGAACGCCGCCCGCGCCTCGCCGAACTGGCTGTTCGAGAGCGACTGCATCGCCTGTGCGTACTCGCGGACGACGTCGAGCGAGGTCGCCGAGAGCGCGTCGGTGGCAAAGCGCCGCGCCGAGTCCGACGTGCTGTCGCCGAGCGCCGTCCGCACCGCGTTGCCGAGCGTGGTGGCGACCGCCAGAACCTCTTCGCGTGCGCCTGCGGTCGCCGACTCCTCCGCGATCACCTTGCCGGTGACGCTCTCGGCGGCGCGCAGCGTCATGGTGTACCCGTTGCCCTCGCGCGCGAGCCCCCCCGCGAGCACGACGCCGACGCCGTGCTTCACGGCCAGCTCGCGACCGGCTGTCGCGTCGAGTCGATCCGGCGGCGTCAGGCCGAGGCTGCGGCGGATGCCGTTGCGATCGTAGGCGCTGATGAAGCCGGCGCCTTCGAGCGCCAGCATGAGCATCGGTTCGAGCGTGCCGTCGAAGGCGGCATCGCCAGTGGTGTTCTGCAGGTCGGTGATGAGAATCGAGACGGGCTCGTGCTGCCGTGGCGGCGTCTCGCGGCCGGCCCACCACCACACACCGCCAAGCAGGCTGGCGATGAGGACGGCCGCGACCCCCATGGTCGCGCGGTTGGTCCGCGCCACGACGACCGGCACCGCGACGCCGTTGTCGTCCAGCCGTGCGAGCTCCGCCACGAGATCCCGCGAGGTGGCGAAGCGATCGGCCGCCACCGGCTGCACGCACTTCATCACGATCCGCTCGAGTGCAGCCGGCACCGATGGCGCCCTGCTGCGCAGCGGTGGCGGAGCTTCGCGCATGCGCTGCTGCAGTTCGGCAATAGCGCTCGGCGCCCGCTCGGCGCGGGCACGGCCGAGGAGCAGGTCGTAGAGGATCAGGCCGAACGCGTAGATGTCGGCCCGCTGGTCCACGGCCTCGGCGCGCGCCTGCTCGGGCGCCATGTACTCGATCGTGCCGACGACGAGTCCGGCCACGGTCGTGGCGTCGCGTCCCGATGGCCCACTCCCGTGCAGACTCCCGGTCTCGCCGACCACGGTGGCGGCCGCCGCGGCCATGTCGGTCGAGCGCGCGACGCCGAAGTCCATCACCAGCCCTTCGCCGGCGCGATTGACCATGATGTTGGCCGGCTTGAGGTCCCGGTGCACGACGCCGGCCTCGTGCGCAGCCGCCAGCCCGGAGCTGACCGATCGCGCAATCGCCATCACGCGCGGCACCGGCAGGCGTCCCTCGCGCTTGAGGATCGTCGCCAGGTCCTCGCCCTCGAGATACGGCATCGTGATGTACTTGATGCCGTCCACCTCGCCGATGTCGTGCACGCGGACGATGTTCCTGTGGGTGACCTTGCGGGCGAGCAGGAGCTCCTGCTTGAACCGCCGCTCGAGCATGCGCGCCGTGTCGGGGTCGTCGGCGACCGCCGGCCGCACCGTCTTGAGCGCGACGATCATGCCGAGCTCGTTGTCCCACGCCTGATAGACGGCGCCCATGCCGCCCGCGCCCAGCAACTTCATGATCTGGTAGCGAGGCCCGAGCTGGCGGCCGATCAGGTCGTGGACGGCGTGGCCGTTCCCGTGGCCGTGACGCCCCGCCGCCGCGTGAAGCGGAGTGGGCGGGGGCGGGTGCGGCGGCGGCGTGGCCAATCCAACGGCGGCCAGGCGACCGGCGCCGTGTTGCGCAACCGACGCCGACGGGCCCGATGGCGCTTCGGCCGCGAGTGCCTGATCGACGACGGTCGCGGGAAGTCCGGCGTCGGCCGACGGCAGGTCCGGCCGCACGTCGGTCAGCGGTGAGTGACACCGCGGGCAGGTCGTGGACGCAGGGCCGGTTGGCGCGCCGCACCGGGGGCAGGTCATGTCTGGGGCGAACGGCGTCCGGAAATGGCCGTCCACGGCTGCATCTTAGGTCGCGCGTGACGACCGCGACAAACGATTTCGTTTCCGCTCGCTCGCATTCGTCCCGCGTGTCTTCGACGGCGACGCGCGCAGTGCTGCGTGGACGTCCTGGTTCGACGGTCGCAGCCTTGCCTACTGCGCCGTCCAGCCGCCGTCGATCGGGATGGCGGCGCCTGTCACGAACGAGGAGGCATCCGACGCGAGGAAGAGGGCGAGTCCCTTGATTTCGTGCAGGTCGCCCCAGCGTCCGACCGGGAGGCGGGCGACGAACGCGGCGTACTTCTCCGGATCGGCGAGCAACTGGCGGTTCATCTCGGTGCCGAACGGCCCCGGGCAGATGGCGTTCACCGTCACGCCGGACGGGGCGCACTCGAGCGCGAGCACGCGCGTGAGCCCGAGGAGTCCGGCCTTGGACGAGGCGTAGGGCGCGCGCCCGGGAAGCGCGATGGTGCCGAGCATGGACGCCATGTTGACGACGCGTCCCCAGCCGCGCTCGCACATCGCCGGGGCAAAGGCTCGCGACACGAGGAAGGCGCCCTTCAGGTTCGTGTCCATCACCGTGTCCCAGTCGGCCTCCGACAGCTCGGTCATCGTGCCGCGGATGTTGACGCCGGCATTGTTGACGAGGATGTCGACCCCGCCGAATGCGTCACCGACAGCTTCCGTGAGCCGATCCACCGCGTCGGGGGTCGTCACTTCGCCGTCGATGCCGACCACGCGCCGGCCCGTCTCGGCAGCGAGTTCCTGCGCCGCCCGATCGGCCGCCTCCGGGACGCGGCTGGTAATGCACACGGACGCGCCCGCCTCCGCGAGCGCTTCGGCAATGATGCGGCCCAGCCCCCGGGCCCCGCCGGTGACCAGCGCCGATCGCCCATCGAGGCGGAACAGGTCGAGTGCGCGAGGACGCCCGTCTGCCACGTCAGGCCGCCTCCAGGCCGAGCGCGACGCGCGCGTGCGCGACCGAGGCCCGCACGTGCTCGTCCTCGGCGGCAATCTGCTGCGCCGGTGACAGCCCGGTGACACGCGGCAGTGGTCGATCCGACGCGCGCGCGAGCACCCGGGTTTCGAAGGCCCGGAGGCGCTGCGGATCGCGTAGCGCCGGGTCGAATGCCACCCAGTAACGGTCGCCGCGATACGGCACGCGCAGCGGGTCGCGCGTGATCATCTCGAGGCAGAGCCGTGCCTCCGGCCGCGCGTGACGGATGGCGGCCACGTAGCGATCGAGCGGAAGCAGGCCCTGCCCGAGCGGTACCTCCGACAGCTCGAAGCCATCGGCGGTCGGTCGCACGGCCATGTCCTTGACGTGGGTCGTCACCGCAAACGGCGCGAGGACGGCGACCGTCTCGTCGGGATCCTCGAGCAGGGCGAGGTTGTTGCCGAAGTCCACACAGGCCCCGACGTGCGCGCTGTCGATGGCACGCAGCAGGTCGGCCAGCTCGCGCGCCAGCCAGTCCTTGTGGTTCTCGATGCCGATGGCGAACCGGTGCCGCTCGAACTCGGGCCGCATCCGCAGCAGCGTGGCGCGCCATTTCGCGGCGAACGAACGCCAGTCGTCCGCGGTCGCGAAGCTCTCGTACCGCCGCCCCGACAGCAGCGCCACCCGCGCCCGCGTCGCACCGAGCGTGCGCGCGACGTCCACCGCCCTCGCGTAGGCCTCCGGTGTCTCGAGGAACCGCGAAGGGATCGAGACCTCGATCTCGACGCCCTCCCGGGCGAACCCCTCGCGGATCGCGCCGAGCGCCTGCCTGTCTTCCAGCGGCAGCTGCGAGTAGTCGACCTGCGCGCCGGCGGCTCCGAACCGGAGGCACAGCTGGCGGAACGTGTCGGCTCCCAGCTGGCCCGCCGTGCCCTTCAGGATGTCGCGGCCCTGCCGCATCCGCACGGCGAACGACGTGTACGCCAGGTACATCGACGTCCGGCCCGCGGCGGCCGGCGCCAGGGCCGCCACCGCGCTCATCCCGAGACTCGCCAGGAACGAACGACGCGTGCTCATCGGCGGGGCGCCTCCCCTCGCGACGACTCGGTGCCTGCCGCATCCGGGACGATTGCCCGCAGCTCGGCGTCCCAGGGCGCGCGATAGCGCTTGGTGAGCAGCGCCGAGGCCTCGGCG
>JAEYZV010000006.1 GCA_023427865.1 Acidobacteriota bacterium | reverse complement strand
TCGACCACCTTACATGCGGGTGAGCAGGTGGTCCTTGCGGTACTTGCGGTTGAGATGCTTGTTGGCGGCCGAGTGGCTCGTGAACCGCATTGCCGCCGGGTCGTAGGTAAGTGTTTCGTTGGGGAAGAACTCTGCAATGCTGCCGAGCAGCACCGCCTCGGTGACCAGCGACGCGTAGTCGAAGTTGGCCGACGTCCTGGTGCCGGGCCCCTTCAGCACCGCGTCGAGGAACTCGTGCCAGTGATTGCGCGGCTCCATCGTCGGTACCGGCCGGGACGCGAAGCGATCCGCGGGGTGCAGCGTCGGCGGACCGATGTGCGGCAGCAGGAGTGTGCCCTCGGTGCCGGCGACCACCGATCCCTGACCGGGCAGCTTGCCTCCGACCAGGTCGGCCACCGCCTGGGGCGGACGCGTCGCGCCGTCGTACCACCAGAAGTCCAGCGTCGCGCCTGCCGTCAGCGACGTGCCCGGGAAGACGTACTTGATCCGGGCATCGATCGGCCAGTTGCCGTGCGCGGCGCCCGGCCCGTACGACGTGACCGACGTGGGGATGTACAGGTTGGTGCCGCGCATGGGCGGGCTGAAGATGTGACAGCCCATGTCGCCGAGTGTGCCCGTGCCGAAGCCGACGCGCTTGCGCCAGTTGCCCGGGTGGTAGACGTCCTTCTTGAACGGGCGCTTCTCGCTGACGCCCAGCCACACGTCCCAGTCGAGTGCGTCGGGCACGGGATCGGACCCGCCGGGGATCGGCTCGGGATCGCCCCAGGTCTTGTCGCAGAAGGTGTGGACCTCCTTCACCTTGCCGATGACGCCCGAGCGGATCATCGCCTCGGCGGCCATCTGGGTCGGGTGCGACGAGGTCTGGATGCCCATCTGCGACACGAGGTTCTTCTCGCGCGCGGTCGCGGCGAGCAGGCGCGTCTCGCGGATGGTGACCGCGAGCGGCTTCTGCAGGTACACGTGCTTGCCGAGCGACATCGCCGCCATGCCAATCGGCGCGTGCATGTGGTCGGGTGTCGACACGTTCACCGAGTCGAGGTTGTCGGCCTCCTTGCGGAGCAGTTCGCGCCAGTCCTGGTAGATCCGCGCGTTGGGGAACAGCTTCATCCCCTGCTCGGTGCGTGACAGGGCGGCGTCGGCCACGGCGACGAGCTCGAAGGCCGGATGGGTGGAGAAGCCGCGGATGTCCGACATGGCCATGCCGGCGGCGCCGAAGCTGGCGTGACGGACCTTGCGTGCCGCCTGTCCCTGCACGACCCGGCTCGCGAGCGGTACGGCGGCGGACGCGACCGCGAGGTCCTGCAGGAAGCGACGACGACTGACGGGAAACGACATCGTGAACGATCCTCCGGAGGGCGCCGGGGGCGACGCGCCGCCGGCGCCTCTAGTGTGCACGACTCTGTGCAGAGCCGGGCAGTCCATCGGGCGACCTGTCTGCCGGAACCCCGGCGAAGGCGGAAGGCCCCCTGTTACCTGTTATCTGACGCCTGGTCTCCTGTTACCTGTATCGGACCCGTGCGAGGGGGAGCGCGCAAAGGCCCGCGGCGAGCAGGTTGGCCAGCGCGCTTCCGGCCAGCACCGTGGTCGGCGCGGCCAACGGCAGCCAGCCCGGCAGGTGGAGCACGTCGAGGAGCGACCGTCCGAGGAAGGCCGTGGCGAGCCAGGCCAGCGCGGCGCGCGGATCGCGTACCAGGGTCATCAGCGCAAGGCCGCAGGCGAGCACCGCGCACGCCATGTCGAAGGCGGCGATCGGTCCCGGCGAGGAGGCGGCGAGCCCGGCGAGGAAGGCCGCCGAGAAGGCGAGCAGCACCGCGGCCGCCTGGGCGAGGCGCAGTTCGGCGACGACTCGGTTCGGTGCGTGGCCGGGGATGCGCACCGTCTGCCACGTGAGCACGCCGAGCGCGATCACGAGGGTTGCGGCGCCGCCGAGCAGCGCCCGCCCCGCCTCAGAGCCCATCGCGAAACGTGACGCGTCCGCCACGTACGGTCACGAGCGGCCGCGCCGAGAGAATGCGCGGCGGCGGCACGTCCATGATGTCGTCCGACAGCACGAGGAAGTCGGCCAGCGCGCCGGCACGGAGCGTACCGAGCTCCGTCTCCATGTGGGCCGCGTAGGCCGCACCCGCGGTGAAGCTGTGGAGCGCCTCGTCGCGCGTGAGCCGCTGGTCGGCCATCCACCCGCCGGGCGGCTGGCCGTGCCTGTCCTGGCGCGTCACGGCCGCGTAGAACCCGTACATCGGGTTGGGCTCCTCGACGGGGAAGTCCGACCCGTTGGCGAGCCGCGCGCCGCTGCGCCGTAGCGCCTGCCAGACGTAGGCGCCCTCCCGCGTCCGCTCGTCGCCGATGCGTTGCGCGACCCAGGGCATGTCCGACGTCGCGTGCGTGGCCTGCACGGACGCGATCACGTCGAGCCCGGCGAAGCGCGGGATGTCGCGCGCGCGCAGGATCTGCGCGTGCTCGTTGCGCATGCGCAGGGCCCGGCTGCCGGGCACCTCGCGCTGCAGTCGCTCGAACAGGTCGAGCACCTCCGAGTTCGCGCGGTCGCCGATGGCGTGGATGCACGGCTGGTAGCCGGCATCGACCGTGGCCCGCGCCTGTGCGTACAGATCGGCGGGCGAGGTCACGAGCAGGCCGCGGGTGCCCGGCTCGTCGGCGTACGGCTCGTGCAGGGCGGCGCCGCGCGACCCGAGCGCGCCATCGGCCACCAGCTTGACGGCGCGCACCGTCAGGAGGTGTCCAGCGTGGCCGATGAGCGGCGGCGGCAGGGGCCTGCCCGGTGCCGGAGGCGCGAGCATGACGTAGAGGCGCGTCTTCAGTTGCCCGGCATCCGCGCCTTCGCGGTACATCGCGGCGTCGTCGTGGGCGACGCCGGCGTCGTGCACCATCGTCAGTCCGAGGCGTGCTGCGAGATCGTCCGCGTGGCGGAGCCGTTCCCTGCGTGCCTCCCGGTCGGCTGGCGGGATGTGCCGGGCGACGAGGCCCATGGCCCGGTCCACGAGTACCCCGGTCGGCGCGCCTTGCGCGTTGCGGATGATGCGGCCACCTTCCGGATCGGCCACGACGGACGTGAGGGAGGCGGCGC
>JAEYZV010000640.1 GCA_023427865.1 Acidobacteriota bacterium | reverse complement strand
AGTCCCGAATCCCGATTCCCGCCCTACCTGTTCTTCTCCCCCGCGTGCACCGGTATCGACAGCCGGTTCTCCGGCGGTGGAAGCGGGCAATCGTACTGCGAGTCGTAGTAGCAGTACGGCTGGTACGCACGGTTGAAGTCGAGGTCGTACAGTCCCGTGGGCGTGCGTTCGAGGTCGAGGTAGCGGCCCGCGACGTAGGTCTCGACACCTGCCGTCGCATCGCGGAACGGCACGAAGAGGCGCTGCCGCGTCCGGTCGTCGGCCGATACGAACGCCGTCAGCGCGTGCGTCTGGCCGTTCAGCGTGAAGCGCAGCTTGCCGGCCCGTCGCATCTGGCGCCGCTGGCCGGTGGACGTCGGCATCTCGAACGCGGGGGACTCGTCATCGGAGAGCGGCGCCAGCGCAGCCGGCGCGCGCCAGGACTCGTCGATCGGGTAGTAGGCGAGCGGCAGGAATCGGTCGATCTCGCCCCGAGGCACCGGCGAGTCCGCCGCCTCGCGGAACATCGCGTCTTTCTCGCTGCGGAACGCCTGTATCTCCACGGCGTGATCGACGGTCGGCGGCTGCGTGGAGCAGGCCGCCAACAGGCACGCGGCAAGGGCCGGCAGCAGCAACAGGGCCCGCCTCGTCCGCGCGGCCCGCGATCGGGGTCTCACCCAGCAAGCATACCGTGCCGTGCGGGCTCGCCGAAGACGCTGCCCGGTCGTGACACGCAGGCTGCTGCGAGCGCACGGCGCCACGGCCGCTGATCGACCGCCGGTATCTTCAGCAGGCGGCGCGCGCCCGACATCGCGATCCGCAGCATGTCGCCCTCGAGCACGGCCGGCAGGGCGCGCCGCAACAGCGTGTCGCCGGCGAGGGCCGTCTCAGTGGCTGCAATCGCCGCCGCGTCGAGATGCGTGGCAAGCGCCTCGTCGTCGCCAGACTCTGCCAGCCGTGCCACACGCAACGCCACGCTGTCGATCGCAAAGGCTGCGATGGCCAGGTCGGCGATCCAGGTCAGCACCTCCTGTTCCTCGGCGATCGACTCGGCGTATCGCTGCATGGCCGCGCCAAGCAGCAGCACCACCGACTGCTTCAGACCGGACGCCACGTGCTGCACCAGCGCGAGCGGCGTCTCGGGCGGCGCCAGCGGCAGCGTCGGCAACCGATCGGGCAGGGCGCGCGCGGCGGCAATCAGCGCCACCTCGCCCTTTGCGGCCCGGCGCACGAGTTGGCCCGCGAGCAGGAGCCTGTTGATCTCGTTGGTCCCCTCGAAGATCCGGTTCACGCGCGCATCGCGGTAGTAGCCCTCCGCCGGGTAGTCACGGACGAAGCCATTCCCGCCATGGATCTGGATGTTCTCGTCGAGCACGTATTGCAGCGCCTCGCTCGCAAGGACCTTGACGATCGACGCCTCGATCGCATGCTGCTCGAACACGCGCCCGCGCTCCTGGTGTGGCACGTCGCCATGCTCGAGCGATCCCGCCACCCGATACAGGGCGCTCTCGGACGCGTACAGGCGCGCCGCCATTTCGGACAGCTTCGACTGGATGGCGCCGAAGCTGGCGATCGGCCGGTTGAACTGCCGCCGCTGCGACGCGTACACGGCAGCGTCGCGCAGCGCCTGGCGCATGCCGCCGGTCGTCATGGCGCCGAGCTTGAAGCGGCCGTAGTTCAACACGGTGAATGCGACCTTGTGCCCCTTGCCGACCTCACCGAGCACCGCGTCCGGACCGACGCGTGCGCCCTGCAGCAGCAGCGGCGCCGTCGAGGAGCCGTGCAGGCCCATCTTGTGTTCCTCGCGTCCCTGCGTGACGCCGGGGGTCGATCGCGGGACGAGGAACGCGGTGAAGTGCTCGCCGTCGACCTTGGCAAACACCACGTACAGGTCGGCGAAGCTGCAGTTGGTGATCCACAGCTTCTCGCCGTTGAGCTCGTAGCCCCCGTCGGCCAGGCGCGTGGCGGTTGCGCGCGCGCCGAGCGCGTCCGATCCGGACGCGGCTTCGCTCAGGGCGTACGCCCCGACGATCTCGCCAATGGCCAGCCGCGGCAGGTACGTCGCGCGCTGCTGGTCGGTGCCGAACCAGAGGATTGGCACGATGCACAAGCCCATGTGCGCGCCAGCGGTCGTGGCAAACGACGCGTGGCGCCCCATGGCCTCCGACACCACCACGGAACTGACGACGTCGAGCCCCACGCCTCCGTAACCGTCGGGCACGTCCACGCCGAGCAGACCGAGCTCGCCGCACTGCCGCAGGAGGCCTCGTGCGACCGCCCAGTCCTTGGCCTCGAGCGCGTCACGCCGCGGGATCACCTCCTGCTCCATGAACGCATGCGCCGTGCTCGCGATCATCCGGTGCTCGTCGCTCCGGCCCTCGGGGATGAAGACGTCGCCCGGCGACGTCTCGCCGAGCAGCCACGCACCGCCAGCCTGGGAAGTCATGGGTTCCTCACGGTATGGGCCATGGTCATTCGGCCATCGTCATTCGGCCTTCGGGCTTCGGAAAGAATGCATGGTACGCCGTCTGTCCCCACCTCCAGCCGCGCTCGGCCCTACCGCCCCGCGAGCCGCGCCATCGCGCGCAGCCCCTCGTCGCCGACGTCGAGGCTGTGCGCGTTCACGTACAACGCGATGTGCTGCGCGCACACGTCTTCCGACAGCTCCTGCGCGTGCAGCCGCACGTACTCACGACTCGCCTCGGGGTGATCGAACGCATACTGCACCGACGCACGGATGGCCTCCTCGGCGGCCGTTCGCAGCGGCGCCTCGAGATCGGCACGCGCGCAGATCCCGGCAAGCGGCACCGGCAGGCCGGTCTCGCGTTCCCACCACTCGCCGAGATCGACGACCTTCACGAGCCCGTGGTCGGCATAGGTGAATCGACTCTCGTGGATCACCAGCCCGGCATCCACCTCTCCATCGGCGACCGCACGCAGGATGCGGTCGTACCGCAATTCCCGGACGTCTGCAGGCTGCGGCACGGCGAGGCAGAACAGACGGTACGCCGTCGTCTCCCGCCCCGGAATCGCGACCCGGCCGCGTGCCGCTTCCTCGATCGACATCGGCTGGCGCGCGACGACGAGGGGGCCGACGCCGTGGCCGAGCGCCGCCCCTGACCGCAGCAGGCGATAGCGATCGCCCACGCGCCTGAACGCCCCGACGCTCAACTTCGTGAGGTCGAACTCGCCGGTGTGTGCGCGTCGATTGAGTTCCTCGATGTCGAGCAGCACCGGACGCACGCGGAACGGCGCGTCCACGAGGCCATGCGCGAGCGCGTGGAACGCGAACGTGTCGTTGGGGCACGGCGAGTAGCCGAAGGTCAGCTCACGCACTGCGCCACCTCCTCCACGAGCCGCGGCGTCGCGCCGACGATCGCGGCAAACGCGTCGTCGAACCGCCAGCGGCTGCGCTCCGCTTCCTCGATCTCGTTCGAGACGGCACGCACCTCCACCGCCGGCACGCCCGCCAGCTGTGCCGCGCGCAGCACCGCGAAGCCCTCCATCGCCTCCACGTCGGTGTCGATCGTTCCACCCACCCGTCCACTCGTGCCGATCGCCAGGCGTACGGTGCCGGGAAGCGCTCGTGATGCCGCCTCCACGAGCGCCGCAGGTGCGTGGACCACGCCCGGTGCCCACGACGCCGGCACGGCGAGGTCGTGGTACCGCGCCTCAGTGCCAATCACCAGCGCTGGCGGCGCGAGCCCGCAACCGCGACGGCAGCCGGCGATGCCGACGTGGACGATCGCCGACGGGCGGTCAACGGCGATGGCGGCCGCAGTTGCCGCCGCCGCCTCCACAGGTCCCACGCCGCAACGAAGCGTCCGCCAGCCCGCTGACGCAGCAAGCTCGCGGTCGGTCGCCGCGACGACGAGAATGCGTTGGAGGAAAGTGCCGTTCAATGTCACCCCATGGCCCTTCGGGTCAATTGCGTGAGGCCAGTCCGCTTCGACTGCCGCCGGTCCGGCCGGGGACGAGTGCGGGCAAGGAAATTTCAAATTCCAAATTGCAGATTCCCAATTTCGAATTTCAAATTTTCTCGAACACCCCCGCCGCCCCCATGCCACCCCCGACGCACATCGTCACGATGCCGTAGCGGCCGTTCCTGCGCCCGAGCTCGTGCAGCAGCGTGGCCGTCAGCCTGGCACCCGTACATCCGAGTGGGTGACCGAGGGCGATGGCGCCGCCGTTGACGTTCACCTTCGCGAGATCGAGCTCGAGGTCGTGCGCGCAGGCGAGCACCTGGCTTGCGAAGGCCTCGTTCAACTCGATGAGGTCGATGTCGTCGAGCGACAGGCCGGCACGCCGCAGCGCCTTGCGCACGGCCGGCGCCGGGCCGATGCCGAAGCGCTCCGGCTCCACGCCCGCCGTGGCGTACGTGACGAGCCGGGCCATCGGCGTGATGCCAAGTGCCTGCGCGCGTGCCTCGCTCATGACCACGACGGCTGCGGCGCCGTCGCTCATCTGCGAGGCATTGCCGGCCGTCACGGTGCCCTTCACGTGGAACGCGGGCCGCAACTTCGCAAGCGCCTCGAGCGATGTGTCTCGCCTCGGCCCTTCGTCGCTCTCGACGAGGATCCGTTCGGCGGCGAGCGCATTGCTCCCGGCTGATGCCACGCGCGTGACCGTCACCGGCACGATCTCCGCCGCGAACCGTCCTGCCTCCTGTGCGGCGACGGCGCGGCGGTGGCTCTCCAACGCGAACGCGTCCTGCGCCTCCCGCGTGATGCCGTGCTCGCGCGCGTGGTTCTCGGCCACGAACCCTGTCGTGAGGTAGACGTCCGGGTAGGAAGCGACGAGGGCCGGGTTGGGCGAGATCTTGTGCCCGCCCATCGGCACCAGGCTCATCGACTCGGTGCCGCCGGCGAGCACGACGTCCGCGCCACCGCTGCGGATCCGGTCCACCGCGCACGCGATGGCCTCGAGACCCGACGCGCAGAAGCGGTTCACCGTCACGGCCGAGGCCTCGTGCGTCACGCCGGCGCGCAGGCTGGCGATGCGCGCCACGTTCATGCCCTGTTCCGCCTCCGGCATCGCGCACCCGAGAATCACGTCGTCCACCTCCTTCGGGTCGAGGCCGGGAACGCGTTGGAGGGCGGCGGCCAACGCGATTGCCGCGAGATCGTCCGGCCGCGTGTGCTGGAACTGGCCCTTCGGGGCCTTGCCCACGGGCGTCCGGACGGCAGAAACGATGACGGCTTCGGTCATGGCAGCGTCTCCACGAACTCGGTGATCTGTCGTGCGAACTCATCCCGGCGCGTGACGAGTCCCCAGTGGCCGGTGCGCGCGAGCGTCACGTGCCGCGCGTTCGGCAGCCAGGCGAGCATCCGGCAGCTCGCCTCGGCCGGGACGATGCGGTCCAACCCGGGTTCGCCGGTGACCAGCAGCGTCGGCTGGTGGACGGCGCGGCAATCGGCGATGAAGTCTTCACTTGCGATGAGCCTCATGCGCTGGGCCATGCGGTTCGGTGAATGGGGCGCGCGCACGACGCGCCCGAGCAGGCCGACCGCGCGCGGCAGCCACTCGGCCCCGTGCGCGGCCCGCAGCTCCGGGACGATCCGCCCGGGCGCTCCCGCAAGGAAGGCCGGCACCATGAGCCGTGGATGCTTCATCCAGCGCTGGATGCGCGCATCGGGTGCGAAGTCGGCATTCAATGGCGAGGCCAGCACGACGCCGCGGACGCGCTCGGGCCAACGGGCCGCGAGTCGCAGCGCGATGAGTCCTCCGTACGACATGCCGCACACGACGGCTGGCCCCGACGATGCGCGGTTCAGCGCGTTGAGGGCCTGACGCACGAGGTCGTCGAACGAGCGCGGGACGAGTGGCGGAACGGCATTGCGCTCGCCACTGAGGGAGTAGCTCACCACGCGCAGCCCTCGCGAGAGCGCCTGCACCGCCGGCGCCGCCCACTCCCAACGGCCCTGGACTCCCGGGATCAGCAGCAGGGTAGGGCCATGTCCCGCAATCACCATCAGTTCCTCAGCGTCTTGCCCGTCTTCAACGTGTGGGCGATACGCGCCTGCGTCTTCGGCTCGCCGCAAAGGCTCAGGAACGCCTCGCGTTCGAGGTCGAGCAGGTAGGACTCGGGCACCTCCGTCGCGTGCGGAAGGTCCCCGCCGGCGAGGACCCACGCCAGCTTGCGCCCGATCGTCGCGTCGTGGTCGCTTATGCGTCCGGCGCGATGGGCCAGGTGCACGCCGAGGTCCAGCGCCGCGCGCATGTCGGCGCCGCCGACGGGGATTGCCGCCGGTGCGCGTCCGGGGACGTACCCGGCGGCGCGCGCCTGGACCAGCTCACGCGCGTCGGCGTGCAGCCGGCTGCGGTGCATCGAGATACCGTCGCCGTTGCGCAGGAACCCGAGCGCCCGCGCGTGTGGCGCGCTCGTCGATACCGTGCCGAAGCCGATGGTTTCGAACACCTTCTGCACGAACGGCAGCGGGTCGGCCTGCCTGGATGGCCTCTGCTGCACGGCCCGCCACAGCATCTCCTTCGTGCCACATCCGGCCGGGATCAATCCCACCCCGACCTCGACGAGGCCGACATAGCTCTCGGCCGCCGCCTGGACCGCACTCGCGTGCAGCGTCATCTCGCACGCGCCGCCGAGCGTGAGGCCGTTGATCGCCAGCACCACCGGCACCTGCGCGTCCCGCAGCGACAGCACCGTGCGCTGGAACGATCGCACCATCGCGTCGATCCCGTCCCACTCGCCCTCCTGCGCTTCCATCAGCAGGAGCATCAGGTTGGCGCCAGCCGAGAACGCCTGCGCCTGCGTCGCCACGACGAGTCCGGCGCCCTCGCGCTCGGCGCGCTCGATGCCTGCGGCCACCATCGCCAGGGTGTCGCCGCCGATGGCGTTCATCTTCGAATGCAACTCGACGGCGAAGATGCCGTCGCCGGTGTCGAGCACGGACGCCGCGGCGTTGGACGTCACGACTGCCGAGCGCTCGCGTGCGCCGGCGAGCACGAGCAGTTCCGCGGGCTCCGCCCTGAAGGCGCCCGGCGCCCGCACCGTGTTGCGACCACCCGCCAGCGCCTCGGCCAGCACGGGGGGTGCGTCGGCATCGCTCGTGCCGAGCGCCTGCAGCAGTTCGCGGATGCCGATGGCGTCGATGATCTCGAACGGCCCGAGCTCCCAGCCGAATCCCCACCGCATCGCGCGGTCCACGTCGTCGATGTGCAAGGCGATGTCCCGCCACACACGTGCGGTGTAGAGCAGCGTGTCGCCGAGCGTCGCTCGCGTGAACGCCGACTCCTCGCCCGCACCGAGCATCAGCGCCGCGAGCCGGCCTGCCGCTCCACCGCGCTGCTCGCGCAGGCGGTCGAGGAACGGGCGGCTCACCGGTGGCCGCGGCACGTACTCGAACGTCGCAGGGTCGAGCACGAGGATCTCGGAGGCGCCTCCTGTGCCCTTCACGCGCTTGAAGAACCCCTGGCCAACCTTCTCGCCGATCCAGCCGCGTTCGAGCATACCGGTGACCCGCGGCCCGAAGGTGAAGAGCTCCTGCAGTTGCGGATCGCTCGTGCGCTCGACGAAGTTGCGGGCGACCTGCGTCGCCACGTCCAGCCCCGTGATGTCGATGGTGCGGAACGTCGCGCTCTTCGGCCGGCCGATCGTCGGACCCGTGAGCGCTTCGATCGTCTCGATGTCGAACGCGCCTCGCTCCCACGCCTGAAGCACCTTGAACAGACCGTAGAGGCCGATGTGGTTGGCGATGAAGTTCGGCGAGTCCTTCGCCACGACCACGCTGCGCCCGAGCCGCACGTCGAGCCACTGGCGCACGCGCGCCACCGTCTCGTCGCTCGTCTCCGCGACCGGGATGACCTCGACGAGCGGCATGTACCGCGGCGGGTTGAAGAAGTGCGTGCCTAGGAAGTGCTGGACGAACGCCTCCGAACGACGCTCGGCGAGACTCGCAAGCGGCAGCCCCGACGTGTTCGAGCTGACAACGGTGCGCGGGCCGCGCCGACGATCGATGAGTTCGAACAGGTGCCGTTTCGGCTCCAGCCGTTCGACGATGGCTTCCACGATCCAGTCGGCCGTGCCGAAATCCGCGTCGGCGATTGCGCCGGTCCTCACGAGCGTCGCGTGCCCGGGCGTGAACAGCGGGTCCGGCTTGAGCGCCAGCGCCCGCTTCCAGCCGGCTGCGGCGGTCGCCGCGTCGACGTCGAGCAGGTGGACCTCGACGCCGGCGTTTGCCAGGTGGGCCGCAATCTGGGCGCCCATCGTGCCGGCGCCAATGACGATGGCTGAACGAAGGGGGATCGACACGACAGACCGATTATGCCCGTTCTTCCTGTGGCGCCTGGCGGTTCGGGCAGGTCCGTAGGCGTCGGGCCTTGCCCGGCGGCTACGAAGTGCGCCGTTTGGGGTGCCGCGGCCAGTCCGCGATAATCGGCAGCCATGCGACGACTGAAGGCGACGGCCGTGTGTGTCCTGCTCACCCTGTTCGCGAGCGTTCCTGCCGCGCACGCGCAGGCGCCGACGCGCGCGGGGCGAAATGCGGCCTCGGCCGCCGCGGCGCGGTTCGACAGGACCCGGCTCGCGGAGATTCCGAAGACCCTCGAGGAAGCGGTCGCCAGGCAGGAACTGCCGGGTGCCGTGGTCGCGGTCGGCACCGAGAGGGGGGTGGCGTGGCAGGCATCGGTGGGGCAGCGCCAGGTGCAGCCTGATCCCGAGCCGATGACCACCGACACGATCTTCGATGCGGCCTCGCTCACGAAAGTCGTGGCCACGACCACGGCGATCATGATGCTCGTGGAGCGGGGCAAGATCCGCCTCACCGATCGGCTCGCGGCACATCTCCCCGGCTTCGAACGCTACGGCAAGCGCGACATCACCATCCGCCACCTGCTGACGCACACGTCGGGGCTCCGCCCGGACCTCGAGTTCAATCCCGAATGGAACGGGTACGACGTCGCGATCAGCAAGGCGTTCGACGAGGTGCCCGTCGCGCGCCCCGACGAGCGAGTCATCTACTCGGACATCAACTTCTTCCTGCTCGGCCACCTCGTGGGTGTCGTGTCGGGCGAGCCGCTCGACGAGTTCACGCGCAAGCACGTGTTCGTGCCCCTGCGGATGCGCGACACGATGTTCAACCCGCCGCCGTCGCTCGCGCGCCGCATCGCGCCGACCGAGAAGTGCGCGCCGATCTCTTTCCCGTGCGGGCAGGAAGGAGGCACCTGGCTGCGCGGCACCGTGCACGACCCGACCGCGCGACGGATGAACAACGTGGCGGGCCACGCGGGCCTGTTCACGACGGCGGCCGACCTGTCGCGCTTTGCGAGGATGCTCCTCAACGGCGGGCAGCTCGAGGGCGTGCGCATCATGTCGCCGCTCACGGTTGCGCGCATGACCTCGCCCTCGACACCCGAGCGGCTCAGCAACGTGCGCGGCCTCGGCTGGGACATCAATTCCTCGTTCTCCTCGAACAAGGGCGACCTGCTGCCGGCCCGGTCGTTCGGCCACACCGGATTCACCGGCACGTCGCTCTGGGTGGATCCCGGCACCAGGACGTTCATCGTCTTCCTGTCCAACCGCGTCCATCCGGACGGCAAAGGCGACGTCACGCCGCTGCGCGCGCGCGTGGCGAACATGGTGGCCGGGGCCATCCGCGTCGCGCCCCCCCCCCTGTTCGACACCCAAGCGTTCCCGCAGCCGCCCCCCGCGGGCGTGGTCGC